>NZ_JAZHCT010000081.1:0-1412 GCF_036541265.1 Paenibacillus sp. IITD108
CACTAGCCTTGCATCAAACCTAACATGAAAAAAATAAGTTATAAACATTTACTATATTTTGAAAATATTGATGAAATCGACCTGGATTTCCATAAAAAAATCTCCTATTGTTGAAGGATAGGCATGTTACCCATTCCCTCACAAAAGGAGAATCCGTATGGGTAATATACCAGATCAAACCGTCATTTGTAAATGCCTAAGTCAACTTAATATTTCTGACGATAGTTTTCCTATCTTTAATTACCGTCGAAAACTAACCTTTGTGAAAGCCGTTAAGCTGCTCATTGATGCACAATTAAGCCGTCGAACGGATCTGCAGGACATCAGCTTCGCTCTGCAAGCGAACGAAAAACTGCAACAGGCGATCAGTCTTGAAAGTATTAGCGGCTCACAAGTCACTCGCACACTAAGGGCCTTGCCGTTATGGGAACTGCAGAGGATATGGATAAATATTAACGAACGCTTACAGCAGCGCTATCCTCAGCAAGGTGTTCCGGGCATTGGGAAGCTACATATCCTTGATTCGACTGTACTCACGTTACCTGAATCCGCAGGCAAATGGGCCTATTGTTCGAAGCAGAGCAACGGCATAAAAATTCACACGAAGTTAGTCGTCGCCGATCTCAACACTGTCTATCCCGACCAGATTGTGTGCTCCACGCGGGGTGTTTCCGACCTCGAGGTGGCGTTGGATCTAGTTGTCGATCCGGATGCTATTCATGTAATGGACCGAGGATATATTAAGTACACTAATTATAAGCACTGGCTTGATCATAACCTGCAATTTGTAGCCCGTATCCAGACGAGAAATAAAACGGTAATCGTAGAGGAACGTGAGGTTGAAGAAGGGACACCCGTACAGCGTGATGCTGATGTCATCATTACTTTCAAAGATAATGATAACCAGGTGGTGGAAACTCGTCTGCGACTCGTGGAATATGTGGATGAGAAAGATCGTATGTATCGTGTGCTTACGAATGTATGGGATCTTGCTGCCTCACAAATCTGCGAAGTGTATCGGCACCGTTGGATGATTGAACTTTTCTTTAAATGGATGAAACAACATATGCAACTAGTCCATCTGTACAGCTATCATCCGGATGCGGTATGGAACCAGATTTTTTTAACGCTAATCGCATACGGCTTAGTTATGCTTGTGCGGAAAGAGTCCGAGACCACCGAACACTTATGGGTATTTCTGAAGCTTCTACGAAACTATATGGACAAAACATGGGAGCAGTTTCTCATAGCGCTGAACCGTGAACCGACCAAACGTTCAACAGGGAGAAAGAAGAAAAAGAAACGGGGACGCCCGCGCAAACATCCCAAGGAGTATGAGACGGTCATGCTGATTGTACCTAGCTAAAAAAGGCATATATACATTTATTGGTAACATGATCCTATGTATAATG
>NZ_JAZHCT010000082.1:0-1294 GCF_036541265.1 Paenibacillus sp. IITD108
TCTGCGCCTAGAATAAAAAGTGGACACACCCTTAACAGACAGTAGATAATACCATTAACAAATAGGAGGTGTCCACAATGGGGGAGCATCGACAACGGTATAATGAAGAGTTTAAAAGGCAGACAGTGAAATACATCCAGGAACAGACGAAGTCTGTAGCAGATATTTGTGAAGAGTTGAATATCGCTAAGAGTACCATTTACCAATGGATTTCTGAATATCGTCAGTTCGAGAATGAACCTTTGGCTGCACAAGAGAAAGTCCGTCAACTGGAGCAGCTTCTAAAAAAGCAGGAAGTAGAGAAGCTACAGCGTGAGCGTGAAAACGAAGATTTACGAGAGGAATTAGCGATTTTAAAAAAGGCGCTGCACATCTTCAGCAAACCAAGTCAGTAAGGTTTCAATTCATTGAAGATCATCGCTCCGAGTTTCGCCTGGAGAAGATGTGCAAAGTGATGGGCGTTTCCCGGAGCGGATTTTATAAATGGCTACATGCAGAGCCTAGTCAGCAAGAACTGCGTAAACTGAAAGTGATCGAGCGAATCCAGTTCCATTTCTACGATAATGAGGAACGTTATGGTAGCCCCAAAATTACTAAACTGCTGGTAGATGAAAAATACAAAATAGCTGAGCGGACCGTAAGTATTTACATGAAAGAGCAAAATCTTCGTTCCTGCGTAGCCCAGAAATTTAAAGTATGTACAACTGATTCAGATCATAACAATCCTATTGCTCCCAATTTGCTGAACCAGAATTTTAAAGTCCTCGAACCAGAAAAAGTTTGGGTTACGGACATCACCTACATTCCTTGTCGCGAGCGTAAGTTGTATCTAGCTAGTGTGATGGATCTGTGTACACGTGAGATTGTAGGGTGGCGGTTAGGCGATCGAATGACGGTGGAACTGGTGTTAGGCGCTCTTGATGATGCCTATGCGGCAAAGAAACCTAAAAAAGGACTTATTCATCACTCCGATAGAGGAACGCAATATGCTTCACACGAATACCGTGGCCGACTCGAATCCTACCAGATGACTGCGAGTATGAGCCGAAGGGGCAATTGTTACGACAATGCTTGTATAGAATCATTTCACAGTATTTTGAAAAAGGAACTTATTTATTGTAAGAAATTCAAAACACAGCAACAAAGCTACGACGAGATTTACAAATACATTGAGTTTTTCTATAACCGTAAAAGAATTCATAGCTCAATTGGTTATATGTCTCCAGTAAAATTTGCACAACGTTTCAAGAAACGAGTCTCTTAAATATGTGTCTACTTTCTTGACAGAGGTCCA
>NZ_JAZHCT010000083.1:0-1230 GCF_036541265.1 Paenibacillus sp. IITD108
ATAGCCCGAGGGGGCCGCAGTGAATAGGCCCAATCGACTGTTTAGCAAAAACACAGGTCTGTGCGAAGCCGTAAGGCGAAGTATACGGGCTGACGCCTGCCCGGTGCTGGAAGGTTAAGGGGAGTGGTTAGGGGTAACCCGAAGCTATGAACCGAAGCCCCAGTAAACGGCGGCCGTAACTATAACGGTCCTAAGGTAGCGAAATTCCTTGTCAGGTAAGTTCTGACCCGCACGAATGGCGTAACGAATTGGGCGCTGTCTCAACGAGAGATCCGGTGAAATTTTAATACCTGTGAAGATGCAGGTTACCCGCGACAAGACGGAAAGACCCCATGGAGCTTTACTGTAACTTGATATTGGACTTTGGTACGATCTGTACAGGATAGGTGGGAGCCTTTGAAGCATGAGCGCCAGCTTGTGTGGAGGCGACGTTGGGATACCACCCTGATCGTATCGAAGTTCTAACCTGCTGCCGTGAATCCGGCAGAGGGACCGTGTCAGGTGGACAGTTTGACTGGGGCGGTCGCCTCCTAAAAAGTAACGGAGGCGCCCAAAGGTTCCCTCAGAATGGTTGGAAATCATTCGAAGAGTGCAAAGGCATAAGGGAGCTTGACTGCGAGACCAACAAGTCGAGCAGGGACGAAAGTCGGGCTTAGTGATCCGGTGGTACCGCATGGAAGGGCCATCGCTCAACGGATAAAAGCTACCCTGGGGATAACAGGCTTATCTCCCCCAAGAGTCCACATCGACGGGGAGGTTTGGCACCTCGATGTCGGCTCATCGCATCCTGGGGCTGAAGTAGGTCCCAAGGGTTGGGCTGTTCGCCCATTAAAGCGGTACGCGAGCTGGGTTCAGAACGTCGTGAGACAGTTCGGTCCCTATCTGTCGCGGGCGCAGGAAATTTGAGAGGAGCTGTCCTTAGTACGAGAGGACCGGGATGGACGTACCGCTGGTGCACCAGTTGTTCCGCCAGGAGCATAGCTGGGTAGCTAAGTACGGACGGGATAAACGCTGAAAGCATCTAAGCGTGAAGCCCCCCTCAAGATGAGATTTCCCAGTATGTAAGACCCCTTGAAGACGACGAGGTTGATAGGTTCGAGGTGGAAGCACAGCAATGTGTGGAGCTGACGAATACTAATCGGTCGAGGGCTTATCCTAAACCTATACAGTGCCGATACAGCCTGTATGGAACAGCTAATTTGTTATGTAGTATCTTTCGTATCCAGTTTT
>NZ_JAZHCT010000084.1:0-1220 GCF_036541265.1 Paenibacillus sp. IITD108
ACATGCCGTAGCTTCGGTGGTGTGTTTAGCCCCGTTACATTTTCGGCGCAGAGTCACTCGACCAGTGAGCTATTACGCACTCTTTAAATGGTGGCTGCTTCTAAGCCAACATCCTGGTTGTCTGTGCAACTCCACATCCTTTCCCACTTAACACACACTTGGGGACCTTAGCTGACGATCTGGGCTGTTTCCCTCTTGACAATGGATCTTAGCACTCACTGTCTGACTCCCGAGTAACATGTCGATGGCATTCGGAGTTTGACTAGACTTGGTAACCCTTGGCGGGCCCCGCACCCAATCAGTGCTCTACCTCCACGACACTTTCCCTCGAGGCTAGCCCTAAAGCTATTTCGGGGAGAACCAGCTATCTCCGAGTTCGATTGGAATTTCACCGCTACCCCCACCTCATCCCCGTACTTTTCAACGTACGTGGGTTCGGGCCTCCAGTGCGTGTTACCGCACCTTCACCCTGGACAGGGGTAGATCACACGGTTTCGGGTCTACGACCACGTACTTATTCGCCCTATTCAGACTCGCTTTCGCTGCGGCTACGGCTTCCCACCTTAACCTTGCACGTAATCGTAACTCGCCGGTTCATTCTACAAAAGGCACGCCATCACCCTCTTAACGGGCTCTGACTTCTTGTAAGCGCACGGTTTCAGGTTCTTTTTCACTCCGCTCCCGCGGTGCTTTTCACCTTTCCCTCACGGTACTGCTTCACTATCGGTCACCAGGGAGTATTTAGCCTTGGCAGATGGTCCTGCCGGATTCCGACGGGGTTTCACGTGTCCCGCCGTACTCAGGATCCGTCTCGGAGAGAGCTTGCTTTTGGCTACAGGGCTTTTACCTCTTCTAGCGGGCCTTTCCAGACCTCTTCGCCTAACAAACTCCTTTGTAACTCCATGTGAGACGTCCTACAACCCCAAGGAGCAAGCTCCTTGGTTTGGGCTAATCCGCTTTCGCTCGCCGCTACTGACGGAATCACTTTTGTTTTCTCTTCCTCAGGGTACTTAGATGTTTCAGTTCCCCTGGTATGCCTCTTCACAACCTATGGATTCAGTTGTGAGTAACCGCCCATTACGACGGCTGGGTTTCCCCATTCGGAAATCCCCGGATCAATGCTTGCTTACAGCTCCCCGAGGCGGTATCGTTGTTCGCCACGTCCTTCTTCGGCTCCTGGTGCCTAGGCATCCGCCGTGCGCTCTTACTAGCTTAACCTA
>NZ_JAZHCT010000085.1:0-1123 GCF_036541265.1 Paenibacillus sp. IITD108
CCCTGTTGCGCCAGTAGCTCCGTCAGCACCCGTCGCTCCGTCAGCTCCAGTCGCACCTGTAGCTCCGTCGGCACCTGTAGCACCAGTAGCGCCATCAGCACCCGTAGCTCCGTCAGCTCCAGTAGCACCAGTAGCTCCGTCGGCACCTGTAGCGCCAGTAGCTCCGTCAGCTCCAGTCGCACCCGTAGCTCCATCAGCACCCGTCGCGCCAGTAGCGCCATCAGCACCCGTCGCTCCGTCAGCTCCAGTAGCACCCGTCGCTCCGTCAGCTCCAGTCGCACCCGTCGCTCCATCGGCACCTGTAGCGCCAGTAGCTCCATCGGCACCTGTAGCGCCAGTAGCTCCGTCGGCACCTGTAGCGCCAGTAGCTCCGTCGGCACCTGTAGCACCAGTAGCGCCATCAGCACCCGTCGCACCAGTAGCTCCATCGGCACCCGTAGCACCAGTAGCTCCATCGGCACCCGTCGCGCCAGTAGCTCCGTCGGCACCCGTAGCACCAGTAGCTCCATCGGCACCCGTAGCGCCAGTAGCTCCGTCGGCACCCGTAGCACCAGTAGCTCCGTCGGCACCCGTAGCACCAGTAGCTCCATCGGCACCCGTAGCGCCAGTAGCTCCGTCGGCCCCCGTAGCGCCAGTCGCTCCATCGGCACCTGTAGCACCAGTAGCGCCATCAGCACCAGTAGCTCCAGTAGCACCAGTAGCGCCATCAGCCCCCGTCGCTCCGTCAGCTCCAGTAGCACCCGTCGCTCCGTCAGCTCCAGTAGCACCTGTCGCTCCGTCGGCACCTGTAGCGCCAGTCGCTCCGTCGGCACCTGTAGCGCCAGTAGCTCCGTCGGCACCCGTAGCACCCGTAGCTCCATCAGCACCCGTCGCTCCGTCAGCTCCAGTAGCACCTGTCGCTCCGTCGGCACCTGTAGCGCCAGTAGCTCCGTCGGCACCCGTAGCACCAGTAGCTCCATCGGCACCCGTCGCTCCATCGGCACCTGTAGCACCAGTAGCGCCATCAGCACCCGTCGCTCCGTCGGCTCCAGTAGCACCCGTCGCTCCATCGGCACCTGTAGCGCCAGTAGCTCCGTCAGCTCCAGTCGCACCCGTCGCTCCGTCGGCTCCAGTAGCACCCGTC
>NZ_JAZHCT010000086.1:0-1105 GCF_036541265.1 Paenibacillus sp. IITD108
TAAACACAGAACAATTAAAAGATTCCATTATGAATTCGAATATGGATGCTGTCGTGAAGTCATCGATTGTATTAGTGTTAAACGAATTCATGGAAAGAGAACGAGATAAGCATTTGCAAGCAGTTGCCTACGAACGAACACCAGATCGTCAAGATTATAGAAATGGCTACTATGATCGGGATTTAGTGATGAACATAGGGCGAATAACCTTGCGGGTGCCCCGTACGCGGCAAGGGGATTTTTCTCCTACCGTTTTTGAGAAATATGCACGTTGCGAACAAGCGCTTGTCCTCTCTATGTTAGAAATGGTGATTCATGGTGTTTCCACTCGTAAAGTAACGAAAGTCGTGGAGCAACTTTGTGGGGAAAATGTATCGAAATCCTTCGTCTCTTCCCTAACAGAAAAACTAGATCCGATCGTAAATGCATGGGCGAATCGCCCGCTAAATCTCGTGTACTATCCGTACTTATTTGTCGATGCGATGTACATCAAAGTGCGTGAGGATCAGCGCGTCGTTTCTAAAGCTGTTTACATTGCGACCGCACTAAACGAGCAGAACCAGCGTGAAATTATAGGACTGATGATTGACCATGCGGAAAGCTTTGAAAGCTGGAGCAGATTCTTTCAGTTGCTTCAATCACGTGGTATCCAGTCGCCCAAGCTTGTCATTTCAGACGCGCATGCTGGATTGAAGAAAGCCATTGGTCGTGAGTTCGTTGGGACGAGCTGGCAAAGATGTAATGTACATTTCAAGCGAAATATTTTTAATGCACTCCCGAAAAAAGATGCCGCTGAAATAGGTACGATGATCAAACGTGTTTTTGAAGCTGTAACGATAGAGGACATGCGCTCCTTTAAGTCTGAGGTCATGAGGCGCTATGGAGAGGAACCACGCTTTAAAAAGGCACTAGAGATCCTTGAAGAAGGCTTTGAAGACACGATACAGTACATGATTCATCCTGAGCCCATCCGTAAACATATCCGAAGCACGAACTCCTTAGAACGGTTAAACCAAGAAGTGCGGAGAAGAGAGAATGTGATCCGGATATTTCCGAATACACAGTCTGCTTTTCGCTTAATTGGAGCCGTCCTAATGGAATATGA
>NZ_JAZHCT010000087.1:0-980 GCF_036541265.1 Paenibacillus sp. IITD108
CACAAATCTACTAACTCCGTCCTCATGTCAGCACACTCCCGTCAGTCTGTTATAACGCTGCAATGAAAACTCGGCTTGAGTACCTGGCGGTGAAATCGTTTCTTGAAGGGTTGCCGGTATATCCCGACTCCCGTATTTCATGCCTAGGATGGAAGTGACACGTTCCACGTTCACTTCCGAACCAAGTAAATCGAACGCTTCCTGAATCTGTTCGATGGCATATACGCTGCACCAGTGCGTGAGCGCCCGAAGACGTTCTTTTCGTAGATCCAGATCGGTGATGGTTACATAGTGCTGTAACGCCTCAGGCAGCATGCGAATGAACGAGGAATGCGTGACGCTTCGCGGCTTTCGCAGTAAGTTCGCGAAGACCTGTTGCCACGGGATGTCCGCCGTTCGCCCTGTGTATGGCCGAGGAATTTCTCGTACCAACTGGTGGCTGCTGTTCAAGATGACCAGACGATCCCAAAACTTTTGAATCAGTACCTCACTCCCCGGCGACAGCATACCGAGCAGAGGAACCGTTGTTTCCTCCACACGAATCTCACCATATTTATTGACCACCGCAGCGGTCAGGCGAAACGCCTCAAATGGGACTTCCGGTAAGGTGAGCAGCTTCTTTTGTTCCTCTTCCCACAGTTCAGCTATGCTGCTGCCTTTGGCGTAATGCTTTCGATTTCGATCCTGCATCGCTTGCTCAGCAAAAGTGGCGGCAAGTTGCTCATGGCTTTCGTAGACAGGGATCGGAACGGCCCAATTTCGCTTGGAGTAACCGCATTTGTTCTCGACATGCCCTTTTTCATGTCCGCTGTACGGGTTGCAAAAAACAGCTTCAAAGCGATAGTGGGCGCAAAAGCGCTGAAAACCATCCGTTAATTGCCGCTCGCCTTGCTTTTCAATATGGACAACGGCAGCAGATAAATTGTCGAACCAGATCCGCTGCGGAACGCCTCCCATTTGTTCAAAGCATTGCTTCAGGG
>NZ_JAZHCT010000088.1:0-874 GCF_036541265.1 Paenibacillus sp. IITD108
CTCATTTTGTTTGACCAGATTTAACATGGCCAGGTACAAGTATTTGCGCAGCATACTGTCACCTCGCTTGGAAAGTTTAACTTGTCCCTTGTGTTTCCCTGACGTTCGCTCTGCCAGATTAAGACCAGCTCGGCGCAGCAGTTGCTTGCCATGTGCGTAATATCGTAGATCGCCGGCACAACCCAGCAGACAGGCCAGCGTAATCGTGCCTAGACCGTGCACACTACGGAGTTGTTCAATGAAAGGGACTTGCTCCAAGAGGGCTTCAACCTCTAGTTGCATCTCGCTCAGTACGCGTTGCGTCTCTTCATAAAATTGTAGCAGTCGCAGGATGTCTTGACGCGCGGCATCACTGGTGCCCGACTTTCCTATACTACATGCCGCAACTGCTAGAAGCTTAGCTGCTATTGCTCTACCACTAGAACCACCCGGGCGCTGCATCCCTTGTTCACGCCAACCTTCTAGTACGCTATCCACGTCCAGTTGCTGCAAATCATCAGGCAATGCAAAGGCCTTTAATGTGGCCAGAGAACGAACACCATCCCATTCGGTAAAAATGCTTCGAAACTCTGGGAAGTACAGATCAATCCAACGCACAATGCGGTTGCCTAGACTGATGGATTGCTTAGACCAATATTCGCGCGAGCTCATGACAACTTTAATTCGCTCAAATACAGGCGCTTGCGGTGCATAGTCGGTGTAGTAGCCGCGACTGACCACGTCAGCGATCACAAGCGCATCTTTCGGATCGTTCTTCGATGGGCTATTATCGCGGTTTTCCTTGTTACGATGCGTGGTCACTGGGTTCACTAACACCACTTCGAGATTCTGCTCCAGCAGCCATTCTGCAAGGTTGTGCCAATAATGGCCCGTG
>NZ_JAZHCT010000089.1:0-725 GCF_036541265.1 Paenibacillus sp. IITD108
TCCCTCGTATTTAAGGGTTTTTCTCACGAATGCTCACTCATTCGCAGGATTTCAATGATGTAGAAATCAGATAAGGCGGCAGAACGTAAGGACTGTAGAAAATCGGTGACAAATTGGGCATGCGGGAACAGAAATCGCACGTTCATGCATTTCTAGAGGCATACTTTACTGCACTTCTCCACCTGTCCCTTGGAGGTTCACCCTCCCATGTCTCTACGGGTCTATGCCCTTACATTCCTTCGTTCTACCTGACCAAGGTGTGGAGACCGATTGCGTTTACATGACGGGTCAAAGCCCTTTTGGTTGCCATACTCGGTCCTTTGTGCGTTCTTTGTTAAAAATCCTGCGAACGAATGAACATTCGTGAGAGTCGGTTTTACTTGTTTAAATACGATGTTTTTTACGATTATGCAGCTTTCGTTGTTTCGTGCGGGCTTTGGTAATGCTCTCCACGTTGAACCATCCCTACGAGGATTCGAGCCAGCTTGCCAATGAGCTTAAAGATAGAGCCCATCTTCGTCATTCCTTTGAGTTGGTTACGTATATGCCAGTACTTAAAGTCTACGTTCTGGTTGACCAGATTTAGCATGGCCAGATACAAGTATTTGCGCAGCATGCTATCGCCTCGCTTAGAAAGTTTAATTTGCCCCTTGTGTTTCCCCGATGTTCGCTCTGCCAGATTAAGGCCAGCCCGGCGCAGCAGTTGCCTGCCGTGTGCGTAATGG
>NZ_JAZHCT010000009.1:0-211349 GCF_036541265.1 Paenibacillus sp. IITD108
CTTTCGGGAAACACTATCTTTTCCGCCTACGATTATCCCATCGGTGCCGCAGTTTATTAACTACGTCGATGCGATGCAGGCAGGGCCGTTTCTGACCTATTTTAAAAACTCGGTCGTCATTACGCTGAGTATCATCGTTATTCAGATGATTGTGATGATTCCGGCCGCTTATGCGTTTGCCAAGTACAAGTTTTGGGGCAGCGGCCTTCTATTCAGTCTCGTCTTGCTTGCCTTTATGATCCCTGGCCAGGTGACCTTTATCCCGGTTTATCTGATGATGTCGGATTGGGGCATTATGAAAACCTTATTGCCGCAGATTATTCCGTTCATGTCCAATGCCTTTGGCATCTTCCTGCTTCGCCAGTACTTTATGCAAATTCAAGACGAAATTGTGGAAGCGGCCCGCTTGGATAACGCATCCGAGCTTAGCATTATGACTCGCATCATGCTGCCTATGTCCTTGCCGGCTCTAGCTACTGTAGGCTTGTTCAGCTTCGTCAGCCACTGGAACGATTACTTCTGGCCGCTCGTGATGACGGATTCTGCAGCAGTTAGACCGCTGACCATTGGTATATCCATGCTGCGCGAGACAGAGGGCATTAGCAACTGGCATATTATTATGGCAGGCAACGTGGTGCTCGTACTGCCCATCCTGCTCGTGTACTTGTTCAGCTCCAAGCAAATCGTAAAAGCGTTTGTTTACTCAGGTATTAAGTAATTATTACTTATACATTCCAGAATTTATAAAAATGGAGGGTTAAAACGTATGAAAAAGTTTTCTGCAATCCTTATTACGCTGACGCTGGTTGCGAGCATGCTGGCTGCGTGCGGCCAGTCTTCCACAGGCGGAAACAACCCATCAGATCCACAAGCACCGTCCAACACGGCTGACAATGGCGGCAGTAAAGGGAAGAAACAGGTTCACTTCTGGCATGCGCTTGGCGGCAAAAATGGCGAACGCATCGACGAAATGATTAAGCACTTTAATGATTCTCAAGACAAAATCGAAGTTGTCGGCACTTTCCAAGGCGGTTATGGCGAAACAGTTACCAAGCTGCAGCAAGCGATTGCAGCCAAGTCCGCTCCTGAAATTGCGATGATTGAGCGTGCTTACGTTCAAATGTTCTCGGATTCAGACGTGCTGGAAGATCTGAAGCCATATGTTGAAAAAACGAATCTAGATCTTAACGATTTCAGCGAAGGCCTAATGGGTCACTCCTACTTCGATGACAAGCTGGTATCAATGCCGCTTAACCGCTCTACCCCAATTCTTCATGTCAACAAAACGATGCTCGATGAGCTAGGCCTTGCCATCCCGACAACTTGGGAAGAGATGGCGGATGTCGCTTCCAAATTGGCGATTAAAGAAGGCAGTGAGTACAAGCGTTATGGCCTTTCGATGCCGTACGACCATTGGTACTTCCTGGCATTCATCACACAGGCTGGCGGCAGATTCTTTAATGAAGAAGGCAACGGCCTTGGCTTTATCGACAACGGTGTCGGCGTAAAAATTTTCGAGCATCTCAAAAAGATGCAGTCCAATGGCGGCCTGTTCTACCCGCCCGCAACAGATTCCGGAAGCATTGTAGGTTCCATGTTTAGAGAAGGCAAAGTAGGCATGCTATATGAATCCACTGGAACAATCGGCGGCTTCCTGTCTACTGTCGATTTCGAATATGTAACAGCTTTCTTGCCAAAAGAACAGGTTCACGCTATCCCAACTGGCGGTGCCAACATAGTACTACTCAACAATGCTCAAAATAAAGATGAAGCATGGGAATTCATTAACTGGGTGATGACGAATGAGCAAGGCGCACAGCAATTCGTTATTGATACTGGCTATCTTCCATTTACGAAGTCGATGACGGATTCCAAAGCAATCCAGGATCTATGGGCAAAAGAACCCATCCGCAAAACAGCTTTTGAGCAATTGCAATACGCGATTGACACAAACAAATCTGTAGCATGGAGTTCTGTTGAGCAAGAGTTCTTCGCTGCGATTCAGGCGATTATGTATGACAGCAACGATATTCCAGCAACGCTTGACACACTTAAGAAAAACACAGATCGTTTGTTCAAGTAAAAATTATAAAAAAAGGCGATCCAGGAGCAATCCTGGTCGCTTTTTTTAATATAAGCACCGTATGAGCTTTATGCTTATACAGTGCTTATATTTTTATGCTAGGATGAGTCATGTAACTCTCTTTATGACTCTTTTATTGCAATTATAGATTATACTATAGTAGTGAAGAACTATGGGTACTGCTTAATTAGAACTAGATTCATTCTATAGAGAGGTGCAGCAGATGGAATCCCGCTTCAGAGTAAAGCTTATGCTTACAATGATCGCTTTCGCCATGAGCATTTCGTTCATATTAGCTGCGATGGATCATAACAGACTTAAAAATCAAACAATTGATAACCAGCAAACGCAAATGAAGAAAAGTGAAGAAATAGTTTTGACATCTATCGATACAATTGAAAAAGCTTATTACCTGTTTGGCGAGCATAAGGCTGCCTCGATGCGGGATGTAAGCGCTAGATTAATACAGCACTACGAGCAACAGCCCGATTTCAATCAATGGAGCTTTAATGAGCTGAAGCAGAAATACGAATACGATATCTACATTATAAATAAAAATAACGTCATTACACATAGCAGCATGAAGTCCGATATTGGACTTGATTTCAATTCCTGCTGCAAAGGTCTTGCAAAAACATTGGATGACAGGAGAAATACGGGACAATTCTATCATGACGGCATGGATATCGAACAACAAACCGGGGCCGTAAAAAAATACAGTTATCAAGGCACTTCAGACAAAAATTATTTGATCCAGCTTGGCTATGATTTGCAGAATGACGATATTTTTCAACAATTTAATTTTTTCACAACGATTGAAAATCTTACATTAAGAGATCCGTTGATCTCCCATATTCGCATTTTGAATCCGGCTGGAAATGCATTAGGCTATTCTGCTGATTCGCTTATATTGCCTGAAGGGCATCGCAGTGCTTTCAAGCATACCCTTAACACTCAGGAAACGACAGAAATACAAGGGCTATGGGAGGGTGAAAAAGTTTATTACCGCTATATTTATTATAAATCAAAATATGATACGGGAACGACAACAGAACGAAAAGTGCTTCAAGTTATTTACAATGACAAAGAGCTGCAGAGCTTGCTGAGCGCCAATCGCAAAACCTTCATTCTCCAGCTTGCAACCGTACTATGTATTACGATCATTTTATCGTTATTCATTTCAAAAGCGGTAGCCAGACCCATGCATCTTGCCTTTCATGATAGCCTGACTGGTTTGAAAAACAGAGCCGCTTTCGATGAAGCAATGATTCGAACACTCGCTTCGCAACAAACAACGACAGCACTCCTTATGATGGATGTTGATAACTTCAAAGGAGTTAATGACAAGCTGGGTCACGACACCGGCGACCAGCTGTTGAAACGTGTGGCTGAAAGCATTCATAAAACGGCCCGTAAGGACGATATACCCGCACGGCTTGGCGGTGATGAGTTTATTATCATCCTGCCAGAGCCAGGATCCAAGGATGCGATCCAGATAGCTGAGCAGCTTATCGACTCTATCAAAGCCCTTACAGTTACTAAAACAGGACTTTCAGATATACCTGTAACAGTCAGCATCGGCATTGCATTTTCTCCTGCCCATGGCGAAGACGCAGAAACCTTAATCAAGCATGCGGACGAGGCTCTTTACGCCTCCAAAGAGCGCGGAAAAAATCAATACCAGGTATACAATGCCTAATTGGATAGAAAAAAGCGCAGCATTCTAGGCTGAATCAACCTTGAATCTTGCGCTTTACCGAAAACTAGCCCCATCCAGCGGTCAGTTAGTTCACTAATTTAAGCGAAATGCTTACTTTAAATAAATCGCCTTCCGTTTCGATAACAAGACTGCCATCATGAAGATCCACGATTGATTTAGCAATCGCCAGCCCGAGTCCAGAGCCTTCGGTTTGACGTGATGTATCTCCGCGCTTGAACCTTTCAAATAGCTCGTCTATATTTTCACTAAGCTCAAATTTGGATACATTTTTAAACGTAATCATCGCCTGATTGCCGTTCGAAGATACCGTTATATATACACGGGAATTTTCTAGTGAATACTTAAGTATATTTTCAATTAAGTTATCAAAGACACGCCATAGCTTATTACCATCGACAAGCGCGTAAACAGGCTGTTCGGCATACTTAATTCGAAATTGCAAACTGGAGTCTTTTACCGCGTTATCATGCTCGGCAAGCGCCTGCTGCAAAAGCTGGATAAGATCAACCTTTTCTGGCATCAATTCTATATTGCCGCTGGCCATTTTTGATATTTCAAATAAATCATCAATTAACATCTTTAAGCGTTTCGATTTACTATCAATGATTTCAAGATAGGCTATCTTGTCTTCGTCGGATACCCCTTCCTTTTTCAATAAATCGGTATACGTAATGATGGAAGTTAGCGGTGTCCGCAGGTCATGGCTTACATTAGTTATTAGTTCTGTTTTAAGCCGTTCGCTCTTGGCCTGTTCGGTCTGCGATGTTTTTACCCCTTGCTTTAATAGGTTAATGTTTCCAGCAAGCATGGCCAAAACAGATTTCCCTGTCACAGGCAGATCCTCTCCCAGATTGCCAACAGCCAATTCGTTAGTTCTTATCAACACTTGGTTAAAATACCCCAAGCTTTTTATTAGTATTATGATAATTGGCAAACCTACAAACACAAGAAGCATTACATAGATAAGAAGATAAGCGGATTCCCAAACAATCATGTTCGCTGCTGCTCCTAAACCAAATACTGCCGCCAAAACAATAAATAACTGTATGCCTATGCTCTTATTCAAAAAAGCATCCTTCAGGCTAAGCTTTATTTTTTTAGAGAGCACCCACAAGCCCTGTCCAGCTTTATTAAGAAGCGCTTTTCCCCACGCCTCTTTAAAGTTTTTCCTGTCCTTTAATTCTGTAACAAGAAACTTTCCTTGGATAAGCGTCAAGCACCAAACAATCGATCCCATTACTATACAGCTAAAAATATCCCAGCTATAAACTATAACATTTTTGATGTCATAAAAAATCTGTTCATTAATAAAAAATAGAACGTTGACAGCCAAAATTCCTGTCGCGGCAAAAATAATGATTCTTAAGTCAATAGGAAGCTTAGTATAATGGAACCTCCATGATTCAAATCCAGCAGGAATGACCTTAGCTATTTTGAGATAGAAGCAAAGAATAAAAGCGCCTATGCTTGCAATTATATACACAATTAATAAGATTTGTTTTTGCTTATAGCGTTCGTATTCAATCATAACTGGGTTTGATAAGGGTAGAGATTTGGATACCCCAATCTGTCCTTCAAATGGAATAAATGACTTAGCGAGCTCATAAGCTCCTGGAAAGCTATAATACCCCAAATATTCTCCTGATATAAAATAACTTTTAACGAATAACATTTCTTTAGCATTTATCCCATCATTTCCGAGTTCATCTTCTGCGTTTTTCAAATTCGTAAAGACTTTACCTGTCACATGATTTTTAAAATAGTACTGAAAGGCTTCTTTATATCTCATATACTCCAGACGGTAAAATTCCCGCTCCTGGAAGAACTCGCCGACCATCCGTTCTTTTTCTTCTAATACCTTTTCTTTAATGTACTCATCACTTTTGAACCCGTTTGTAATATCCTCTATCTTTTTATCTCTTTCCGCAATATAAACATCCGCTGCCTCTTGATTACCCGTTTCCAATGCATTCTGAATAACATATTCATATTCAGCTTTTAAGTCGACAATTCGATCAGTAAGGCTTACATATCGGTTTCGATACTCATTGATATCATTCTCAGTAACCGTTATTGCCTCTTTTGCTTGCTCCAATGTAATATCGTTCAGCTCAAACTTGTTTAAATACTCCGCAAATTGATCAAGCTTGAAGCGAAACTCCTGAGTGTGGAAATAGTTCGGATGAACATAACTGCTGCCAACGGTGAAAATAGATAAAATTCCGCTTAGGCCAAAAGTAAATAAAAATACCCAAATACTTATAATAACGCTACTTTTCCATTTTGTACCCAACTCCCCATACCACCTTTAAGTATCTTGGATTTTTCGGATCAATTTCAATTTTCTCTCGAATTTTTCTTATATGTACAGCAACCGTATTTTCCGCGTTATAGCAAGGCTCCCTCCATACTCGTTCATAGATTTCATTAATCGAGAACACCCGGCCTGCGTTGGTCATAAGTAATTCAACAATTTTGTATTCGATTGGGGTAAGCTTCACCGGGTCTCCATGGACCGTCACTTCCTTTGTTAATTTGTCTAGAGTAAGCCCGTTTAGATCAATCACTTTTTTAATACCTTCATAAGTGCCTAAAGTGACGTACCTTCTCAACTGAGATTTCACACGGGCAACAAGCTCCATAGGATTGAACGGTTTTGTGACATAGTCATCCGCCCCCATATGGAGACCTAATATTTTATCCGAGTCCTCGCTTTTCGCACTCAAAATAATGATCGGAATATTTTTCTTCTCACGAATTTTATATGTAGCCGATATCCCGTCCATTTTGGGCATCATAATGTCCAAAATAATGAGATGAATTTGATGTTTATTTATTATTTCCAAAGCCTCCATTCCGTCCTTAGCTTTTAACACGGTAACCCCTTCATTTTTTAAGTAAATTTCAATAACGTCCCGTATTTCCTTGTCGTCATCGGCAACTAATACAAAAAATTGTTCCACGTTTTCCCTCCATTCCAGCAGCCATCTTTCACTATATTAATTGTAAATGGAAAATCTTAATATCTATTCATCATAATTATGAAGACATTCTTAATTATTGGAAAGACAAAGTGCCCCCAATCATCTTGAACGATGACGAGGGGCACTTCCTATTTATACTGTTATAAGCCGGGTCTATTTATTGTTTCTGGCATAAGCAGCATTCGCTTCCTCAGTAGCTTTTGCAAGCCCGATCTTGTTCAATTCTGCTACATAGCTGTCAAAGCCGGCATCCAGATCAACCTCGCCTGCAACAAATTTCAGCTGAAACTCCTTTAACACTTTATCGATAGCATCGCGATTTTCTGTCCAGCTAGGAAGATCTACAAGCTGCATAATATCATATAAAATATTAATTTCCGATTTGTTGAGCTCTTCTTTATAGGCTTGCTTTTCTGCTGAATACTCGTACACCAGCATATCTGGATTATCCGCAGCTTTAAAGAAGGTTGTGCCGACGGTTGAAACCGATTTGGCTATGTCGGAAAATTCAGCTTTTCTAACTGCGCCGCCGTTAACGACATCGTAATGAACTCCCTCTTCGCCGAACGACACTTTCATATAAACATCCTTATCCGTGGCAATGCGATCCACCATTTCTAGAATCTTCTTTACCTTTGCCTCATCTTTTACTGCATCTGCACCAATTGCATAAGGATTTTGCTTATAGCCTTGAACAATACCATTCATTTGTCCGGCAGGCCCAATAACTGGAGCGCCTACAGCAAATTCTAGCCCTGTTTTAACGGCATCTGCACCAACCGCGCCTTCTGTATGATAGTGATACCACATCATCTGATCCATCATGCCTGTCTTGCCATTTACAAATTTAGCCCGGTAGCTATTGGCGTCATCCGTAATAAATTCTGGATCAATAAGTCCAGCCTTATACCATTTATTTAAAAGCTTATAAACTGCACGAGCTTGCTCACTGACGAGGACATGCTCCACTGTATTATCTTCTTTTACGTGCCAGCCGCTGCTTCTAATGCCATGCGCCGCAAAAACCGTATTGAATATTTGATTAGAGCCTAAAGTATCTTTACCGCGAACTGACATACCGTACGTATCCTTCTTGCCGTTTTGATCCGGATCATTATTACGGAACTTCGTTAATACATCCTCCAGTTCTTCTAATGTAGTTGGAGGCGCATCATAGCCTATATTTTTCAACCATTCTTTATTGTAAGCTGGCAAAAATGGCGAACCGCCTTCTCCGTATATTCTAGGAATTCCATAATTCTTACCATCGACAACAGCTACATTCCAAGCGGTCGGGTCATATTTATCTACCATTGCTGAGTAGTTAGGCGCATACTCACGTATTTTTTCTACCGGAAGCTCTCCTATTAACCCTTGCTTAACATAGCTAAGGAAATCAGCAAAGGTGAGATCCGTATTGCCGATATAATCCGGTCTGACACCAGATGCAAGCATAATGTTAATTTGCTGCTGCCAATTCGAGCGGTCATAACCAAGCGGTGTAATCTTTACATTAAACAATTCTTCAACGTACTTCTGAGTTGCCGTATCCTTCCCAGGCAAATAAAAATTTAACCACGATATTTCAATTGGGCTTTCTGGCTCCTTATTCGTCTCCGATCCTCCTGACGATGGTGTCGTGGTTGGTGATGTTGAACCATTATTGCCATTTTTCGTACCGCTGTTTTCACCGCCGCAAGCAGACAGCACTAAGATTAATGCCATCGCTAACACAAGCGTTTTCAATACATTTCCTTTCATGTGTAAGCCTCCCCTTAAATATGATTTTAATATATTAACCTGTTGGATGAACAACAGCTTAATTAAAAATAAATGCCTCCTTACCCTTTTACGGACCCTACCAAAATGCCCTGGGCAAAGTGCTTTTGCAAAAATGGATATACAACCAAAATTGGCGCTGTCGTAAATATTAGCGCAGCTGCCTTCAGTGATTCGGAAGGCGGCGCATTGGTTGTAACCAATACCGCATTAATCATCGACTCATCCTGATTAATAATTAAACGGCGCAAATACATCTGCAGTACAAGCAAAGCTTGATCCCTTGTGTACATCAGCGCATCGAACCAAGCGTTCCAATGATGCACCGTACAAAAAAGTATCATCGTAGCTATAATAGGCATGGATACGGGAATAACGATTTGCCAAAAAATGCGAATATCGTTAGCTCCGTCCATTTTGGCCGATTCCTCGATTTCCTCCGACAGCTGCATAAAAAAATTTCTCATAATAATAAGCCAAAAAGTATTGACCAAGCCTGGTAGAATAAACACTAAATGCGTATCAAACAAACCTAAGCTTTTAATGAGCATATAGCTCGGCAGCAAGCCGCCGCTGAAAAACATCGTTACAATAATGAGCGTAGTGAAAAATTGGCGGTGCGGAAGCCCTTTTTTGGACAACGCATAGGCAGCTGAAGACATGACCAGCATCATCGCTAATGTCCCTATAACCGTCCGGAACACAGAATTTCCGAATGCCGTCCAAATCTCACTCGTTTGAAACAGCATCACATATGCGTTAAATGTAAAGCCTTGAGGGATTAAGCTGATGCCCAGCCTGGCTGCACCGTCACTGAGTGATATTGTCAGCTGATGCAGAAAAGGATACAGCATGCTGACGCATAATAGGCTTAAAAATAAAACCAAAAAGACTTGGAATGTTTTTTCAGATCGTGTCATTTTCATATGAGCCCCTCCTGCCCCCCGCGCTTCACTAAATAATTCGTAAACAATACAAGAATGAGAGCAACGATATTTTTCGAGAGTCCCACAGCTGTTGCAAAGCTAAATTGCATCTGTTCGAGTCCTATCCGGTAAACGTAAGTATCCAGTATATCGCCTACACTATACGTTGCCGGCGAGTACATATTAAGCACTTGGTCGAATCCGGCATCCAGCACATTGCCTATTCTCAAAATTAGCATGATTGTAATAACTGGCAGGAGCGACGGCAAAGTAATATACATAAACTGCTTAAATCGCCCGGCTCCATCCATGACAGCAGCCTCGTACATGCCCGGATCAATACCCGCTATGGCAGCCAGATAAATAATCGCTCCCCAGCCTACTTCCTTCCAAATTGATGTAGAAATCAAGGTGAAGCGAAAATATTCTGCTTTTCCCAGAAAGTAAATCGGATCAAAACCGAACCAGCTAATGATTGCATTCACAATGCCGCTGGACGGGGAAAGCACTGTAAACATAAAACTGGCTACAACTACCCAGGATAGAAAGTGCGGTAAATATGTAAGCGTTTGCGCAATTTTTTTAAAAAGTTTAAGCCTTAGCTCATTCAATAAAATTGCCAAAATGATAGGAGCAGGAAAGCCAAACAACAGATGATACAAGCTAATTACGATCGTATTGCGAAGAATTAAATGAAAATCTTGAGCTCCGTTTACCATGGCTTCAAAGTGTTTTAAGCCGGCCCATGGACTGTCCATAATTCCTTTTGTAATATTGAAATCTTTAAACGCAAGCTGTATGCCATATAGCGGGCCATAATGAAAAATCAAATACCATATAAGCGCTGGAGCGAGCATGAGCAATAAATACTTATAACGTTTATATCGTTTCCAGTTTCGGCTCCAAGAAAAAGGCTCTTTATTGGAAGAACGTTTTCCTTTCTTGCCATGCACAGCTGAAGAAGCGCTAAGATCTGTCTGCATATCAATTCTTCCTTTCGGTGTTTATCCTCTTCCCAACAATAAGCGAGAAGCGGCGTATCGGTCTATTTCAAATCCTTCTAATGCATTGCAATATCTTCCGATGCCCAAGAAAGCTTATAAACAAAGGGATTCTCAAGGCCTCTTCCCATTACTCGATTCCCTTGAATCTATAATAATCTGTTATCATTCGAATTTTTTATAACTCAACTTTCGCAGATGCCATAATTGCCTAACGGTTGCCATAGAGGCTATTTCGATTATTCTAGCTCATTTGAAAATGTAATGGTTGTCATGAGCGCTATTGTGCCTTTTCTCGAGCAAAATCAATGCTTTTTGGGGTATTAAGCGCAATAGCAACCGTTAGAAAATTTAAACCATCATTTTTGCACGAATAGCGTTTGTGGCAACCCTTAGAATTTCATCATTGCTCAGTATACTCTGCGACGAAGTAAGTCAACCGGGCTCCAGTAATGGATCGCAGGTTTCACCAACCGGGGATTTCGGCGTTTTCTGCTTCGAGGCCTGCCGAAGGTTAGCCTTGAGGTCGGGTGGCTTTCGCTCGCCCATAATTTACTCAAGAAGGCAGCTATGGACCAAAAACCAGGAATGGCGATGCAGGGATGATCTCCCTTTGCATCGCCATTCCATTATTTTTAAGTTTTTTTGTGTAGCGAGCTATCTCATCTAGCGAGCAAACCTACTTTTGGGACAGCCCCTTTTTTATAGTTTAAGATTCCAATACAACTTGCTTGGATCTTTCCAAGTTGCGATATTGCAACGGGGTAATTCCATACTTTGCTTTGAAGCGTGTACAAAAGTATTGCGAATTTCTATACCCTACGGAAACAGCAACTTCTGCTACCGTTAATTTTATCTGGTCTACAAGCATATCAGCGGCACATTCTAGCCGTACCCTGTTCAAATATTCTGAGAAGGATTCTCCCGTTATGGTGCCAAACAAGGTGGAAACATAATTGGACGACAAATGGACACGGGCCGCTAAACTTTCGAGTGACAAATCCTCGGCTAAATGCTCCTTCATGAATTGCTTTAATTCATTCATTTTTTCAGCATGGTTATCGTTTCGGCTTTCATTCATATACTCAGCAATGCTGATCGCCTGCTCTTTCAGAACAAGCACCATTTCATCCAGGGTGCAATGCTTCATTTGATCGTGGATATTCAGAGCTGAAAACATGCCGCCAAGCTTCTGTTCATTGGCAATCTGCGAAATAATTGTACCTAGACGCAAACAAGCAAGCTCAATGGCATCAATGCTTATATTCTGAGAACTCAGCTCTGCTTTGGAATGATTGAACCATTGCTCTACTTCGCTTGCATTGCCTGCTAACATTTTATTTTGCAAAATAGGATAGGACAGCTCGACAGATAATATCGGCTTCTTGTCAACAGATACTTCCTCGTACAAAACAATAGCTGTACGTCCCTGCAGAAATGTATATCTGTAAGCATGCTTGGCATCTTCGTAAGTACGATGGATATCATCGATGGAATCCGCTATTGATCCAATACCTGCTGCAAACGGAATATCCGAAATCGCATGCAAGGCATAAAGCTCTGCTTTTAAAGAAGCTATTGTGTCATTTATATCCTCATAGATGAATCCTAAGAGCACCCACTCTGCAGCGCTAAGTTTGATAACCTCTGATGCGAGGCTTGTGCGTTCTTTTATGAAATAGCAAAGTGCTTCCCCTCCCTCCGGCTCAGTTACTATATAAGCAGCAACATAGCTGCACTCCAGAGGAATAGCAGGCATCTGATCAAAACTGGCAGCCGTTTGCTGCCCAGTCACCAGGCCGGCTAGCTGTCTTATGCGCACTTCGTCTTTCATCTTCAATAAATTTAAATCGATAAACTTCAGCATATGATGAATCGCATTATACTCGGTACCTTCGGTCACTTGAGCCGGCCCATTGTATAAATCCCGTATGGAGTAGAGTAATTTTTTGAGAGGCATATAGAAATGACGAGACAGTAAGAAGGCGATTAAAATGCCAACCAGCAGCGCAGCCATGCATGCCGCCCACACTTGATGCTTCATTTTATTGGCGGATAAAAGAAACGACTCCATCGGCCGAACGACAGCATACGTCCAGGTATGGGCAGATTCATTGCTGGATAGCACAGATATAACATTATCATTGATTCGTGTCGTAATATTTCCATGTGCCGGTTCATTGCTGAGCATATCATTAACGGCATTTTTGACGATAGTCATTTCCTCATTATAATGCTCATTTCCAACAATCGGGGTTCCGTGTTCA
Source organism: Paenibacillus sp. IITD108 (assembly GCF_036541265.1). Lineage (NCBI taxonomy): Bacteria > Bacillati > Bacillota > Bacilli > Caryophanales > Paenibacillaceae > Paenibacillus > Paenibacillus sp. IITD108. The sequence continues at coordinate 12,761 of NZ_JAZHCT010000009.1, forward strand.
TCGAATACATATAACTGGGTTTGAGGGGAGTTGAGTGCCAATTCCATCGTTTGAGTCAAGTATCCAATATCAATATCTAAATACAAATATCCTGCAATGCTTGTTAGATTATTTCTGCTAGGCAGCGCGTACACATAGGTCAGCACACTTGTATCTATACCGGGTTTTTCGCGAATGAACCAGGATTGAACGGGGACGGAACCAAGCGTTTGGATAAATGCAAAGTCAGACGAGTTTGCGGGACCCTCATAGTATCTTTGATCGTCGACGACATAATGCCCATGCTTAAAGTAAACAGTAATTCCTTCAATACCTTTCGTCATTTCCTTAATGAGGCTTAAATTCATTATAAAACTGACAATTTTGCTTGAATTCCCTTGTGCAGTTGCATCAATCAAATAATTAATTACATCTTCACTTCGCGGACTGACTAGTGAAAACACTTGATTATTAAAAACACCTTCATAAGATTGCAAATAATTTTCTTCTACTACACTCTTTACCTTTTGCAAAGAATAATTTGTATCCTTTGCTACTTCATTCATGACCATATCGTTTGCGTTGTTAAGTAAATATCCTCCCGTAAAGCCGATTAAAACAAGCGCCAGCACCGTATATGAAATGACCAGACGAATATAATAGCTGCTTCTCCATCTTGTAACCATTAGCAATGCCTCCTATTCTTTGTTCATTGAACGAATAAGGGGAAAGGAACACAGGATAAAGCTTCTATCCTGCATTCCGATTGCCGGCATTTCACTCATTCTTTAATCCTATCTTTGCAAATGGGATGTTCTCAAAGCCTGGAATATGACGGAACACAGGAGAGTCCGGCTTCAAAGCGAAGTTTTGTTCATTGGCATCAACAAAAGACAACTCCTCGCTCGTCACCCAATTTTGTTCAACAACGCCGTATTGTCTAGCATATTTGTGTATCAGCATCGTATCTTCATGATCAGAGACAGTATCGCCATCTACGTTGCTAGTTACGCCAGTCTTGTAAATTACATTTCGTTCGACCACATTGTATTTCGGGCATGACGGCATATCTTCCCAAAGCGTTAATAAGGCAGGGTACTTGCTGCGCCATGGCTCAGCATGAATGGGCATGGAAAGCAGTCTGCGGTGCATCACTTGCCCTTCCAGCGAATGATTGGCTGCCCATTCTCCCGGCATAGAACGCGCATCCAGCTGCACGGAACGAGCACAATTTAATATTAAATTGTTGCGCAATATGTTGCTGCGCCCGCCGCCTATCAAAACAGCCAAATCAACATCGTACAGCACATTTCCGTACATCTCTACACCTGAAGCCATATCATCCAAATAAATACCCATATGAGCCTGTGACACGTCGTTATGAATATGATGAATAAAATTATAGCGGATCGTATTTCCTTGTTCTGTCCAGTCGCGCCCGATATAGATCGCTCCAGCGTCCCCGGTTTCCATAAGTACCTTGTAAACCTCGTTGTACTCTACGGTATGATCATTGCCATACAACAGAATGCCAACATGCGGCGCATGATGAATATAATTATTGGCCGCTATATGACCGACACCCATTAATTCGACCGCAGCGCTATACGTTAGTTTTAGGCGGCTATAACGTGAAATATCATTGCAGCGCGCGTAATTGCCGCCAGCCTCGAGCGTTATTCTGTCACCGCCGGACAGTAAAATCCCGCCTGTACCTGTATCGTAGATTTTACAGTGAACGACGCCATTTCGCCTGCCTCCGCGAATATACCTTTCCTCGCGTTCCTTCGTGGCAGAATCTGCATTTCCGCTGCTTTCTTCGCCAATAATGACGGCCATGCTGCCCAATCGGCGCAACGTACATCCTGCAACGATATTATCCGATCCTCCAATGATTTGTATGCCTGCTCCGCGAGACACTTCAAAGGTCAAATGGCTAAAAGTAACATGGCTAGTATTTCGCAATAAAACAAGCGGCGCTACGAGGAGAGAAAGCTCTGCTTCAGCTGTTTCCAGCGGACCGGGCGGATAAAAATATAATATCCCCTTCTGCCGATCCAAGTACCATTCTCCCGGCGTATCCAATTCTTCTAAAATGTTGTAATAATAATAGCGTTGGTCGGCACGCATACTGTAATAACTCGCGCCTTCTGTCGTCAGTGAATGGCTGGAGGCATCAATAGAAGCTATTCGCAGATTGCCATCTGCCCAGTCCCATTGCCAATAACCGTACATCCATATATCTCCAGTATTGATCCAATGCAAAGGCCTGTCATCCTTGAACCGGAATGTCGCAGCTTTAGTCAGCTCCTCCGCGATTTTTACTTTGTCACCGTCATATTCACGCGGATTGCCTCCCGGATCGATGACCTTTTCTATTTTGACATAGCCTTCATTCGGATAGCGGGCAAGCGTCATCGTAGAGCCATTAAAAAACAGCTCCGGATTGGCTGCAACTGCCGGAAACCCAAAACCGCTTTTGGAGATTTGGCCAAATTCATTCAGCCCTAATGCCTTCAAGTCGATTTGCAGTACACGGTCACGTACATCTGCCTGCAATCTGGCTCTAACCGCTTCCTCTGTGACCGGTAGAAAATGCTCTGCTGACAATGGAATTCCGCCGCTTATTCTAACCTCTTCTCCTTCGGCAGCTGTGTAGACGATTGGTGCTTCTGGTGTCCCGGAATCTTGTTCTTCCAGCACAAATGACTCCTCATGCCTATATAAGCCTTCACGAATATAAACGGTAATTCCGCCTTTAGGCATGCCACTGGCATGTTTAATAGCACGAATAGCATCGCGCGCCCCCGAAAGCGTTGCCAACGGTGCGTTTGCTGTTCCTGAATTACGATCGTCGCCGCTCGGGTCTACATAAAGATTAAAGGTTGCGCTCATTCGTAAAACTCCCCTTCTAAATGCTTATTTAGTAGGCAAACCATATATCTAGTTTAGTCCATACCGATTTTTCTGCACCCTGCCCTGTCGTGAAATGCCCGGCCATTACGTCATGCCAATTCGATGGCGTATGATTAGTCGCCAGCTTGCCGACGCGGCTTGCTCCCTTTATCGCAGGAAGCTCATAGTACGAAAATAAAAGCGCTCCATGAAGCCCGATACAATAAGATTGGTTAAAGCTTCCCGGCATTTCTTCCTGCATCTGATAATGATAAAATACGTAACTGCTCACCATATCCGGCTTCAAGACAGCAATCGAGCCTATTCGTTCTATGCTCTCCCGCTGCTGTCGGCAGATTTGCGCTTCTGATACTGTTCCATCGTAAAACACATTCGGCATAAACACTTGATAGGTGTGCTCCTCAGCCAAATCTGGCCACGGCTCCAGCCATTGGTGAACTTCCTCAGGCCAACTCCAATCCTTGCTGTCAAAAGCAGCCTCTACATAAATAAACAGCGAGTGCTCAAAGGCGAAAATGCTGCAAGTCTCCGCCCCTTTTTTGACAAGAGCTTCCTTCCAGCTCTCCTGCACGTCTCTGAGAGCCTCCTGCAGCAGCTGCTGTTTTCCAGGTTTTACTTGTGCCCGATACATCCACCTATTCACTCGCCGCAGCCTCCTCTTGCCCGATGCCATAAAACCGATACCCATTGCTGCAGCGCACCGCGTGGCGCTCCGCCTCGCCCCATTCCGCCGGCAGCAGCTGTTCAAACAGCCGGATCACTTCATCATATGTGCCGCCTTGCAGTGCAACCGGCCAATCACTTCCAAACAACAATCTTCCGGATTTGAATGTACGTGTCAAATACTGCACATACGGCTTAAGCAGTTCGGGCTTATATCCTCCTGCTTGCGTAATCATACCTGACAGCTTCACCATCGTTTGCGGCAGAGCTTCTATGGAGCGCATATCGTTCATCCAAGTTTCCATCAACTGTTCTTTCACAGGAGGTACGCCAAGATGATTAATGACCGCTTTTAACTGGGGGACAGCGCTTAAGTAAGGGATAATGGAAGGCAGCTGATGAGCTCTGGCTAATAGATCGATGGAAAATTGATCCTTCTGGAGAAGAGCAAGATGATCGAGCAGCAGCTTATGTGTCCGCTCATCCGTCTGTTCGAATCTGGAACCATTCACGCGTATGCCTACGAATTTCTCCTTGGAGCGCAGCCTCCTATAGTTTTCCTCAAATGACTCTTGTGTCAAATCAAGCCCGCCCACTACACCTTTGATCCAACGATACTCCGCTGCCAGATTGAGCATGTAATCGATTTCGTCTGCCGTCGAGGCCGCTTCAACAAGAATTACCCCCGTAACACCACATGCTTCCAAAACAGGCTCCAATTGCGAAGGAAGCCGATCTTGGAATAGCATTTTGTTTTCAGGAGAGATCCAGCTATAATTCCCCCGATCCAGCTTCCAAAAATGAACATGACTATCCAAGTACATAAGCTTCCCTCCTGACCTCTCGTTACCAGTAACTCAATTCGTTGCCGCGCAATTTACTAATCGCCTCGGCGAAGTAGTAGTCTCCATAAATAATAGGAACTTCGACAAAATGCTTTTTAGGATAATTTGCAGTAGCTCTTCTGATCAGGCCTTCCTCGTTTGAATCATCCCATGTCCCGTAATATTGGTCTAGCAGCTGCAGTATTTCAATGGCCTTCTGTTCGTAGAACACAGCTTCCTCTTCTGTCACATGCTTGGCAAGCTCAAGCAAACCGCTGGCTGTACATGCCGCTGCGCTGGAATCCTGAATGGCCTTCGAGTCTGCCGGTGCTCTAAAATCCCAGGACGGCGCTTGACCAGGCTGCAGTTGTGACAGGAAGTATGCTGCTGTTTGCTTGGCCGCTGCCAAATAACGAATATCCTTCGTATACCGGTAGCTGAGCGTAAAGCCATAAATTGCCCAGCTCGTTCCTCTTGCCCAGGCGGAATCCTCCGAATAGCCCTGCCCGCTGATCACACTGATTCTTTCTCCCGTCTCTGGATCAAAGTGTACAATATGCCGAACCGATCCGTCCGGGCGAATAAATTCACGCAAGGTCGTATTCGCATGTTCGACCGCGATATGGTGAAATCTTGGATCGCCTGTTATTTCACTAGCCCAGTAAAGAAGAGGCAAATTCATCATGCAGTCGATGATAGCCCAGCCAACACGCTCTTCCTGGTTCCAGGCACGAATGAATTTTCCTTTTGCATTATATCTTCCTGCCAAGTGGCTGGCTGCGGTTAAAGCTCTTCGCTTGGAGGCTTCGTTGCCTAATAATTTGTAATGTGCAATGGCTGTCGGCGTCCACATAAAGCCTACATCATGATGCAGCCCAGTAAATGCATGCAAAGGCTCATCTAATTTCTCTTCGCATGCTGCGGCGATCGACTTAAGCCTTTCATTGCCGTTATGCTGATAAATAAGCCATAACAATCCCGGCCAAAAGCCGTTTGTCCACCAATCTGCGTCTTCATCTGTATAAGTCCCGTTAACCGAAGCATAAGGAAAGCTGACGCCAATTCTTTGGCTTGTCTGGCTGACCTTATTGACAATTTTATCCCAAATCTCATCAGCCCATCGATTTAATGTCTCATTCTGCAGCTTCATCACTTCCTAGTTATATTATCCAACTATGGTGAGAGGTCGCGCTACGATCAAGATTGGACTTACGACCGCTGTTGTATTCCAATTTTTTCGATTTTGTAATCCTATTATGGATAAAATTGTAATACAAAGGCGGCCACTACCGTTTCTCCAGTTCCAATCTTGCTCATCCGCTTGCCCATTCTTTGCCCCACTAATGTTGTGAGCAATTAATCAGTACTCTCATGGCTACTCTTACTAAAAGTCAATGCTTATACTAAAATTCAAGCTCTGCTCCGGCTCGATGCTCGACAGAAGAATACGATAAATCGTATGCTTATCCTCATATAGATACTTTACCTGATGTGTGTCAACATCAAAGGAGAACCTCTGTGCGTCATAGCTAATGACAGCCTCATCCAGCTTGATGCGGCCTGCCTCGATCAATTCAGGCTTGATTGACGATACTAGAACCTCTACGAATGATTTTGGTTTTTTTGAAAATTGAGCCTGGTCAGTAATCGTTAAACGGAAGTGCCCCTTATCACAATCAACCCGCTGCCAATTATACGCTCTTGTCAGTTCGTTCAAATGCGTGCAATCATAAGCGTTAGTCAGATCCAGCTTGAATTCAACAGCCGCTTCTGTTGATGCATACTGGATGACCTCTGTTCTGTAATTTTCCCCAAAGCCTTGCCGGAAGCCGTCTACAATCGGAACGGAATGTCCGTGAGAGCCGGCCGTTATCATCTCATAGCGCGTGACTGGCTGGAAATATTCCTTCGTATAAAAGCCTGAGCCCAAATCCGCAAGCATCGTTTTCCCGTTCATATGGACGATGAAATGCCCTAGATCATTATGATTATGAGGCTCGGCATTATGTCCTCCTTTGGCTGCAAAAGCGTACAGCCCTTTGGGCGTCCATGTCTTCGATATGACCCATTGGTGTCCCTGGAAGAACTTGTCGTCAATAGCTTGTGCAGGCACATCCTCAGACACTGCCTCCGAGGTCCATAGCAATATTCGTGCAAAATGTGCCCAGTGATCAAACAAATCATTGAACTCTGGCTTCATCTTTGGAATGGCTACGTCAGGAAAATGCTCCTTCAGCCTGCTAAGAAGCCCGATGTTAATAGGAATATCTTCAACGGAATCAGAAAAGTTGACCACTTTTCCACCGCTAAGCATACATGCATTTGGGAATGTGGCTATACGGCCGATCTGTTCGCCTGCGAGCAAGTTAACTCGGCCATTCGTGCGATCCCTTAACATTTCAGAGAAGTAGACATAAAAACCAAAGCCGAACTGCCAATAGGTTACACCTTCCGGAGTTGCTCCTTCCTCGTCAAAGCCGCTCAAATGCTTTCGCATCGCTTCAATTACTCTCCATAGCATGCCGGCTAGAAGCTCGCTGTCCTTCACCTCATATATAGCAGTTACGCCAATGCCAGCCGAGCATACGGCCGGCCAATTATTCGTTTTCAGCTCCCAATTTTGCGGAACAGGATCGTAGAAGTAGACTTGTATAATTCGGCGGTCAAGCTCTTTGTGAACCCGCTCCACTACCCATGGATGCAGAGCGTCGCCAACGAGACTAATCGTCTCTGATAAAGCAAAGGCAGTAATAGAGGAGAACAAATCTATCGTTTCTCTTGGCGCATGCTCCCTATCCCAAATACCGCTTGGATACTCATTCACATAAAGTCCAACATGAGCCGGGATTACCCAGGTCGATTCCTCGCAAATGGCCCATATTAAATTTTCAAGCGCTTCTCCCCAGCGTTCCCTTCCTTCCGTTAGTACTAAAACCGTAAGTACAGATAAACGCTTTCTTCTCTCAAAATATTTACTTTCAAAAACTTTGCGGTCACCGACCGTGCCGAACATAATAAATTCCGAAAATTTAAGCTCCTTTAAGGGGGCATGAACCGTTTCTTCCCCGTACTCGCGAATATCTTTCCACACTTCTGACATCAATGAGCTGTGAGCCAGCTTATTCCAATTATTAAGATCCCTGCTTTCAGGAAACAATTGATACCCTTCCTGTGCCGACTGCTCCAGTGCCAGCTTCAATTGCTTCAAGGTCAGATCATACATACCTGGCATTGTATTTTCCTCCTAGTATTCAAATAACGGCTTTTTGTTTTCTAATAATTGAAACACTCTGGCTTGTTCTTCTTCCGGTAATCCTGTCCCATCACAGCATGCGACATTTCTGAGCAAGGATTGTACGGACGTTGTACCCATCAAGGTTACGGCAATATCCGGACAATTCAGGCTGAATCGCATAGCTGGCTCGATCAAGCCTTTCGGTTCTGTTTTCCTTAGAAAAGAGATCTGCTGCTTCCGCTTCTCGGCTTCTTCCAGCAGCTGCTTTTTCGGCAGCAGGAAACTGGCCGGAGCATCCGCCAATATCCCCATTGCCAGCACACTGCCATTTATAACCCCTACCTTATTTTCACGAGCCAATGGAAATAGCTCTTCCTTCGCCGAGCAATCGATCAGCGTATAACGTCCCCACATTTGGACCGTATCAATTTGCCCTGTCCGTATGAATGGGAATAACTGCTCCACTTTTCCGCCATTAACGCCAATGGCCCTTACCTTTCCCTGCTCCTTCAATTTGAGGAAAGCAGCTACAGTGCCGTTCATTCCTTCCTCGAACGTTGTCATTTCAACTTCGTGGAGCTGTATTAGATCGATATAATCCGTTCCCAATCTTTTTAGGCTCTCTTCTACTGAACGCATTGTATTTTCATAGCTGTACGCTTCACCGCGCATAACAGCTTTAGTTGCCAGCACAACCTGATGACGCTTGCCGCCAGCCAGTGCCTTCCCTATTCTTAATTCACTTGCCCCATTACCGTACAATGGAGCCGTATCCATAAACGTAATGCCACTGTCAATCGCTGCGTGAACGACATTTTGAACGATGTCATCATTCGTCTCACCGAAGCCGCCGCCGAAAGGGGCTCCGCCTAGACCAAGCCTCGATACTTGTATTCCTGTATTGCCCAGCTTCGTATATTGCATCATTAGTCCCTGCCTCTCTAAAGCTGTCTTCCTGCCAAAAAAGGTTTTGCAGCGTCTGCCACTGTCCATGGAGTATCATAGGACGGCCTATTCACATATCTGCTCATTTGGAAAACGAGCCTTGCTCCTGCCCCTTTGCCCAAGTGAACCTTAAACCATTTGCCTTCTAATGACTCCGCTCCTATTTGCTCACCATTCTCGTCATACAGCACGACGGATTCAAAAGCATGCTCGCCAAAGCTTCCCGCCTGCAAGATTACTTCCCTGTCCTCGAACAGGCTGAGATTGACCAAAGTTACTGTGACAGACTGATCTGTGAGTTTATCGATTAAAGCGCCGACAGATTCTGGCAATCCAGGCCTCTTATTGATCGCGTCGAAGTACCGAATTCTAGCATGTTGGAATCCCCCATGAGAAATATGCATAGGAGCGCCCAAAGTCAATTGAACGAGCGATTCCATATAAACAGGATTCATCTCCTGCCACTTATGAATGCCGTTAATATCTTCCCAATCCCATCCGGCCGGATTGCCGGCTTCCGATCTCATCTTCTCCAGCTGCTGTACAATGAGCCGATGATTTGCCTCCAAGATTAGATTAGGATAATCCGGATATTCACCTTGCATGAATAGAAACCAAGGAATAGTATTTCCTATAAAATGCTTCGTTTCCTTCTTCGTAACCGGATTGCGTCCTGATACAACGGGCACATCAATCTCCTTCAGGCTATCGGGGATCGTAATGCGTTGAATTCTTTCCAAATCCTCTTCCTGCATCGATACCATCCATAGCTGAATGGGATACACTGCGTTCTGAGTCCGATAATCGGTCCAGCCGCTGTCAAAATGCTTGTTCGGCGTTACCCAAACGCCATCCTGCTCTTTACCGAGCTTCCAGTTGTAGTCCAGCTGTCCCCTCGCCAGATCAAGCCACTTGGCATCCCCTGTTAACAAATACGCATTCATAACCGCGTTAACCATTGGTTCAATTATCGTCATGAAGCCATGCGGCCAGCGCCAGCCGTAATATCCGCCCCACCATTTGCCGTCGTTATATTCCCCTATCTCGCCCGACAGGCCGATATTGTCAGGGGTTAGCCCGCCGTTGCGAGCCGTGCGCTCTATCCATGCTTCCACATACTCCAATACCCATTGCTTATACTTCTCATTGCCCGTATACAGAAAAGCATTAGTAATCAGTCCAGTTGCGTTTAAATTTAACGGGACATCGCCTTTAGCTATCCGGCTGTTCATCTTGGCTATAATTTGTTTATATATCGCATCATTAGACCATGCGCACTTGCCGCTTTCAAAATCAACCCCGTCTATATCTTCAAAAGGCGCCAAATAATCATCGAGCACCCCTCTATGCGTAACCCAATCCTCTTCCGTCATCTCGAATCTAGGCCCGCGGCTTCCTGTAATAGGGGAGCGAATCAGTTTTTTCTCTGTATCATAGTTTGGAGCGAGCGGATCTTCACCCGTATACATACGAGCGAATTGAACAGCACGCTGTTTGTTTTTTAAAGAATGCGGATTGCTTAATCCGAGAAAATAAATATAAAGATAACCCTCACCATGATGCATCCAATCATAATAAGCATCAAATTCACGATCAATTTGACCATATTGCGTCCACTGCCACGTAAGCGCTTCCCACATCGATTGAGATAGCTCTTTTACCTTTTCGCTGCCCCCAAGCGTATATAACAAGGACAGATACATAAAGGCTTCGTAGGGGTCGTCGGAGCCATCCATGCCCGGCCAATCCTGTCGCCAGATTAATGTTCCGTCCTCACGCGTATAACGCTTTACAAACTCAACCGCGCTTTGATTCAAAATATCTATAAGCAATCTTTCCATTAATGCCCATTGCGGGGGCGTCCAGCTTGTATAAACCTGCACTTCTGGTATCTGATTGTTATGAGGCATATTTTGATCTCTCCTTATAGCTTATATAACTATAAGGATACTAAAAGAATCCGTATCAATGTATCTCTACGATGTGCTAAAATACGGTTATATTGATCAGAGGAAGAGATGCCAAATGAAGCTCATTCATGAAATGGATTTAACTAAAATACCTTTTCATCTCAAGTTCCATTATGCTGCCTATTCCGAGCTACCCAACTTCTATCACTCGCATCAAGGCTTGGAAATGATCTATATATATGCAGGACAAGGCGATATTCTAGTCAATCGCAAAGTATATGAAGTCCGTCCAAACAGCCTGTATATTTTTCAGCCCTATCAATTGCACCGGATTCGTCTTCATGTTACTACAGAAACCCCTTATATCCGTTCAAAATTTTTAATAGAGCCGTCTATTTTTTACGATCGTCTGCAGCATATGCCGCTACTGCAAAAGTTTTTTTTGCAAATATGGAAGCATGAAATTGCCCAGCCCGTTATATATGACATGCAAAGCAATCCCTTTGTACTCGAGTTGATGAAAGAATACCAATCACGGATTAAAACGCCGTCACCTGCTCCGGAAATTCAAGAAGAAGGCTTCTTGTTTCTGACACAGCTTTTCCAGCTGCTCAAAAACAATTGGCATACGCATCTGTTCGGTGACGCTTCTGGTATACTGCAGAAGAGAGAGTATCATCAAGCCGAGCATGTGATTCATTGGCTGGAAGAATATATGCATGAGCCTTTGGAGCTCGATCGTATTGCAGATGAACTTCATGTCACCAAGCATCATTTGTCGCGCTTGTTCAAAAAAGCGACAGGCAGCACCATAAGCGAATATATGACTGTTCTCCGAATACAAAAGGCGCGCAGACTGCTTGAAACGACCGAGCATTCCATCGAGCAAATTTCCCAGGACATCGGGCTCGGCAACGTATCCTATTTCTGCGAAATATTCAAAAAGGCAATGGGCATTACACCGCTGCAATATCGTTTGTTTTTGCTGAAGCACCCTTAAAAAAGCAAGAAGTCCCTCCTGCGTTATGTTTTACGCAAGAGGGACTTCAAACTTAATTTATTGCTGTGCTGCTTGCGAGAGCTTGCGAGCCAGCGTCTTTATTTGCAATGCAGCTCTGTCTTTCTTCTCTTCCCAAACTTGCTGCAGCATCGAGCAGCTTACCGCAGCCACGACTTCCCCGCTGCTATTCGTAATAGGAGCTGCCACGCAACAGAAGCCTATAACCGCTTCCTGCAGATCAAATGCACAGCCCTGCTTTCTAATCGCGTCCAACTGCTTGAATAGCTCCCCGGAGTCTTTAACACTATTAGGCGTTGGCTGCTCCAAAGCCTGACCCGCATAGCGAAGCCGCACCTCTTTATCCGTTAATCCAGCCAGCATCACCTTACCTAGCGCAGTTATATGAGCGGGATAAGTCATGCCGGGCTCACTTACTAAGCGTACTCGGGAATAGCTGCATTCTTCTTTTGCCAAATATACAACATCCGTATGCTCCAATCGAGCCAATTGAATCGTTTCGCCAAGCTCCTCAGCGTACAGGGAAGCTTCTTTTCTGAATTCGCTTATCAAATCATTATGCCTGTAGAAAGAAGCTGCCCACTGGGCAATAACTGAACCATTAGAGTAAGTGCCATCAGGTTCCAATACAATCCAATTTAAAGCCTCCATCGTCTGCAAAAGCGAAAACATGGAGCTTTTATTAATTCCAGTCTCATGAACCAAATCCATTAGCCGATACTTTCGCGGAGATGAGCAAACCAAATTCATAACCAAATGCGCCTTCTCGATCGCCGGTACCCAATATTTCGGCTTTTCCTTCTCTGTGATATGATTCACCTTCTCCATTCTGATCGCTCGTCTTTTTCCTCAACAAAATGATTCGTCAGTTGTCCGAGCTTTTCAATTTCTATCGTGACGACATCGCCAGGCTTCAGATAAACCTGCTTATCCTCTGGCAAGCCAAGCACAACGCCTTCAGGCGTACCTGTCAAAATAATATCGCCAGGCGTCAAAGTCATATGCTGTGAAATATAGCTTACAATCTCAGCGCAATTAAAGATCATATCCGACGTGTTTGAATTTTGCCTTACTTCACCGTTGACAATCGCGCGAATTTCCAATTGATTAGGGTCTCCTACCTCATCGGCAGATACAAGATAAGGACCGAGCGGGCTAAAGTCATCGCATGTTTTGCCAAGCAGCCATTGTGCAGTGCGCAGCTGCAAATCCCTTGCAGACAAATCATTAACCATCGTGTACCCGTAAACATAGCCCAGCGCATCTGCATTAGATACATATTTAGCTTCCTTGCCTATAACTATGACAAGCTCAGCTTCATAATCCAGCTTATCTGTCACGCGGGGGATCGCCACGTTTTGCTGATGGCCTGTAAGTGTATTATTGAATTTATTAAATAAAATCGGATAAGTTGGATAAGGAGCATTTGTCTCATCGGCATGTTTTCTATAGTTCAAGCCGATGCAAATGATTTTGTTCGGACGGGTTACACTCGGTCCCCATACGATGTCTTCTTCCTTCAGCCATAATTCTGGATTGGACTGAGCTTTGGCTGCTAAGGCTTCCAGCTCGGCCATTGCCGCAGTACCTCCAGCTATTAATTCCATATCAGTACGGGGAGCAGCGCCGCCGTAAATATTCCAGGCAGCATCAACATCCAAAATACGTTCAGCATCCTTCAGCCCAAGAGCTGGCATGCCCTTTTTCATAAATGTGATCGTTTTCATAGTTAAGCCTCCTAATTATGCATTTTTTCCAAAAGTAACGCCGCCGTCGATATATAAAGGTGAACCCATCATAAACGATGACTCATCCGATGCCAGAAACAGCGCCGCCTTAGCCACATCTTCCGGACGGCCAATCTCACCGCTTAACTGCCTACGCTTAATGGAAGCAAATGCTGCTTCAGGATCACTGTAGGATTCTGTTAAGTACTTCTCAACAAACGGTGTCATAATCGTTCCTGGAAGCAAAGCATTCACCCTAATATTATACGAAGCATAGTCCACTTGCATAGATTTTGTTAAAGAAAGCACGGCACCTTTTGTAGCCGAGTAAGAAGCTCTTCTAGCCAGCCCTATCTCCGCAATGCAGGACGACATATTAATTATATTGCCGCTTCTTTGCTTCATCATTTGCAGGACAGCATATTTGCTTGGCAGAAAAACGCCTTTCACATTCACACTCATAATTCGATCCCACGTATCCGCCTCGACTTCGTGCAGAGCACCTACTCCGCTAATCCCGGCATTGTTCAGCAGCACATCGATCTTTCCATACGCTGCTACAATTTGATCGATCATATCCGATACGGATTCTGCAGCGGTTACATCTGCGTGGATAAACAAAGCCTGGCCGCCCTGCTCGCGAATTTCTTCAACGGTTTGCTTACCCGCAGCTTCATTAAGATCATTTACTATAACCGTCGCTCCCTCATTGGCAAACAGAAGCGCTGTGCTTCTGCCTATGCCTGACCCGCTGCCTGTAATTAAACATACTTTTCCGGATAATCTCATCGTTTTCCTCCTCATTATTGACTAAACGGTATTATCCACGACGTATTGCTATTACATTCTTAAAGTAACTTTGCCCAAGCATTAGTTAAAAACCATTCTTTTGCGTTCTTTAGTAGTTTATTATAAGGAACTAGGTTTTATATATTAATTTTTAAGTATCTTAGCACGTAACTCTAATCTCGTCAATTGTAAATTACAGCCGTTATTATGCGAGGCAACTCTTGAATGGAAAATCGTACACAGTTGCTGCTTTCGGCACTGCGTAAACCCCTTGGGTATACTTTCCCAATAAACAAAAAGCTCAAGCAAAATCCGCTTGAGCAAAATAGAATTATTCCAGCTGTCTACAGAAACATTAGTGAGCGGAAAAACGAAACCCAAGCCATGCTCGTCTAGATGCATGACGAACGGAGAATAAGCCAGCAGGGTAAAAAATCCAAAGTTATACAGAAGCGCTGCGATCCCCAGTATAAGCAGAGCCGGATATTTTAGAGCACGAAACGGGTCCAAAATCGATGTCTTTTGGGCGGGTGGCGCCGCTTTCTTCAATGCTGCATTAGGATTGCGGGAGGGCATCATAAACAGAAGCAGCAGAAACGCTATCCCCATTAAGCAAGCCACACCATAAAACGGTCCTCTCCAAGAAATCGAACCGAGGCTGCCACCAAGCAGTGGTCCTACAGAGATTCCCAGCCCAATGGCCGCTTCGTTTAAATGATGTATGGACGCAATTCTACTGCCATATCCGTATGTCGGAACACACTTCTAGATTCTGCTTCAAGATCTGCCAAATCCTCAATTGTAATTTCCACAATCTTAATCGGATAACCCAAATGAGTTCCCGTTATCCGCAAATTCGTCTCCACATATTCACACAATCCTGGAGGTCCGTAAATTTCCAAAGATTCTGTACATCCAAACGATGAGCGGCTACTTAATAAACCCGGGATACCATAGACGTGATCCCCGTGTAAGTGTGTAATGAATAATTTCATCAATCGATTAAGGTTCAAAGAAGTTTTCAACATTTGCTGCTGGGTACCCTCCCCGCAGTCAAACATCCAAAAAGATCCACTATTCTGATTTATTCGTATGGCTACAGATGTAACATTCCTTCCGCGAATCGGCATACCTGCACTTGTACCAAGGAACCAAAGCTCCATTTTACCTCACCTCTGAAATGTTTAACTTTTCTAATCTGTCATATATTATTTCACTTCGTGCTAGCTATTCTACAGTCTATTGTCTGTTTGAAATCTCAATAATATCCATATGCATAAGTAGTCAAGGATAAACGGCTTCCGCCGCCCTCTCGACGTGCGCGTTTTGTGAAAAATTTATAAACTCTTATATTTAAACAAAAAAGCAGTCTCAAGGTTATGTCCTCCGTTGACTGCTCATCATACCCATATTTTCGATTAATCCCCGTCATACATTTCAATAACATATTTTGCTTGCTGAACTATTTTCCCAATTAAATAATCAGGTTCTATCAGCTTCATCGCCCCGCCGAAACCAAGTACGTAAGCGATAGCTTCCTGCTCCGTGTTAAAGTTTAATGTAACAAGAATTGTGTCGTCTGTTAGCCGCTCATCTGCATCCACTTTTTCGACAAATTTATCCGTAAATGTCATACGGCCTACGGTTGTTGGATCTGCCAATACTTTCACTTCGAAAGAAGGCAATGATTCGGTAAATTCGCGTTTGCTTTGCTTCCAATACTCATTTAACTTAAAGTGCTCTGGTCTTGCAAATCCTTCATGTCCAGCTTCAGCCTGAACGATTCTTGACAATCTGAAGTTACGGTATTCACCATCTTCATTTAATCCAACTAAATACCAAGCACTTCCCTTCGCCACCAGGCCCAAAGGGCAAACAACTCTGTTTGAGCAGACACCATCCGCTTTTTGGTACATCATATTAAGCTTCTTGTCTTCCCATAATGCTTGCTGAACGATAAGAAAGGTTTTATTTTTCACTTCGGATGTCTTCCATGAGCCTGTATCTATATAGATCTTCTCTAGGTAATGCCGCCCTTCTGTTTTCGTTGAACGAGGCAAAGATGCCAGCAGCTTCCGGCGGATATCTGACCCATACGTCTGAACCCCCAAATCTTCCAGCATTTTTTCAGAGGGAAGGATAAATAATGCCTTCATATCCTCCAGCTTCAGACTGCTCAACTGTGATTGAAAATGATCCATTAGCCGCCATCCTCCCGTTTTTCCCCGCTCAGCAACAACAGGTATTCCAGAAAGACTCAAGGCATCCATATCACGTAAAATAGTCCGATCCGACACTCCAAGCTCGCCAGCCAGCTCATTTGTTGTCATTTGCATATTATTTTGGAGCAAAATCATAATACGAATAAGCCTGTCAGCTCTCATATTTTTCACCTCTGCTTGATCCATTCAATCATTAATCTTTTTCAGTTCTTTTCCGGTACTCTTGCGACAACCGTATTCTCTGGCAATGATTAAGAGTAGCAATCACAACATTCATGCCAGTCATTGAACCATCGCCAACTCTGATTCCGCCTCTTTACCAAATCCTGAATCGCCATATATAGTCCTCGCTCGAGAAAATAAAGTTTTCAATGAAATCATAGAATGATATGACTCAAATATCAATTGCACGACCTAGAATAGAATTAGGAACAGTTTTATTTGCAAGAGGGAACCGGAAAATCACATTAACGGAAGAACTACTGTCAACAATGAGCTATCATACATCAAAACAGCAAGCTTTGCTTCATACCATTAAGTCCTCGATTAGAAGCTGACTTAAATTTCATTTGGAAAAAACATCAAGTATTTTCTAATGCAGTAAATAAATTTTTGGATCAGCTACGGAATACTATTAAAAAATAACGCAACCTAGACAGGTTGCGTTTTACTCATTGCTCTATCGGTTTCGATT
Source organism: Paenibacillus sp. IITD108 (assembly GCF_036541265.1). Taxonomy (NCBI): domain Bacteria; kingdom Bacillati; phylum Bacillota; class Bacilli; order Caryophanales; family Paenibacillaceae; genus Paenibacillus; species Paenibacillus sp. IITD108. Next base: position 29,683 of record NZ_JAZHCT010000009.1, read on the forward strand.
GCTTCACAGCATTAAGGAAATTGCAGTTCAAGTTGAATAAGATGATGGCCTGTAAACGGACTTTTGAAATTTGCCGTAATTTTCTCTTTATACTGTTCATTTTCCTTAAGGCTAACCAATAATGGAACTGCCTTATAACCGTCAGGTTTCCAAATAGCAGATATTTCGTATGTGCCAACCGGGATTTGCATCAACCGATCCCCATCATGGCGAATAGGAATTCCGGTAATCGTACTGCCTGTACTTCCGTCTACCAGCTTGCCAACGGGCTTCAGCGTAAGCTCAACATCTTTCATCTCGAACCATGGCGCATTGTCATCATACGGGTATAAACTATCCCAGCTGTGTACTTCAATTTCTCCAATGTTGATATCAAGCGTAAAATCTCTTATCGCTCCAGTGCTTCCGGCAAAGCCTTGATTTGACTTCGGCTCCATATAAAAGCTATAAGTTTGACCTTCATACTCTGTATCTAGTCTTGCTCCCATCCGGTAAGATGTATTTGCATTCGGAAGTTCCAATCGGTAATAGCCGTTGTTATCGGTCGCCCCCAAGATATTGCTATTATACAGGAGCGTATTGTCTGCCCATACTTCTGCCCCCGGCACCGGTTGGCCCTCGACATTGACGATGCGGCCCTTAACCACAAAAGGCTCCACTTTATTATCAATCGGCGGCGTGGATGGCTTCGGAGCAGGCGGATTCTTCACAATGCCCGGATCTGCCGATTCCTCCGTGGCGCCAATTCCAATGATGAAAGTACCTGCATTATCAGAAAAATAAACATGAAACCCGCTGTTTTCTGATACGAATCGCAATGGGACAAGCGTTCTGCCGTTTCGGATCTGCGCTGGCACATCCAATGCAACAGTTTTCCCGTTGACTATTGCCTTATTGCTGCCAATCGTCAATTCAATCGTCAAGCCTGCCTTCTTGCCAATCACCTTGCGTACTTTTCCCTCAATCCACTCTATTTCAAAACCAAGCGTTTCAAAGATTTTACGAAATGGAACCATCGTGCGACTATCGATCAGTATCGGGTCAGTATCTTCGAATTTCAAGCGTTCTCCTTCAAAGTACACTTGAATTTCTCTGGAATTGGCTTCTGCCCCTTGCCCGTTGACAGGAATCAAGGCGGCGCAGAGCAAACATAACAGAAATATTCGCATTATTTTCTTCATTAATCACAATCCCTTCATTATTTAATCGATATTGCCAGTATTGCATAGGCCTATTTCAGTTGCTTCTCCGCCATGTCTCCGATAATCGGCAATTTGAACCATTGGCCTTGATAAGCTTTCATCATTAAAACAATCCACAAAACGAATGCTGCCAGCATGATAAAAATGCTTATTATGAGTCCCAATATCGGAATAAGATTTATTACCAGATTCAAAATTATGATCGCTGCAGATACAAAAATAGATTGCAACGCATGGAACCGCACAAAACGATTCTCTTTTTCAATAACCATAAAAATAATTCCCGTTATAAACCCGCATAAGTAACACAAAACGCCGGCCAGATTCTCATCTATACCGGAACTTGTTGTACCTTTTTCCCTTCCAGATTGTTCATGTCTGTCCATGAGTTCACCCTTTCATAAACTGTTTTCGAATAGCTAGCTTGTTTTAGATCCCTCCTCAAGATTTCAACACAGTAGTTACAATTATACATTTCAAAAACTCTCAAATAATACGCCAAATTACTCTCATATTCATGCTTGTACACAAAATAATGAAAACGCTTCATTCATTCCGTCTATGATATAATTAGCTGTATTGAACTGGCTCGGCGGCGACCTGCCTGTCTATGATGCGTTGAGGAAATCGGGAGGACTGGTTCCTATGGATATAGGTGATTTATTGATCACACAGCAAAAAGCATTCTTTGTTGGGCGAAGCGAAGAATTAGCGATGCTCGAACAATGTTTATCAAACCATGATTGGAAACTGCTTCACATTCATGGTCCTGGCGGTATTGGAAAAACAACGCTGCTCCGGCTATTCGCACAGACAACTGGTTCCAGCCGATGCATATACCTGGACGGACATAGCGATTTCCAGCTTCCGCAAGATTTTTTGAAACAAATTCGACGTGCGCTTCCCGAATTCGCAGATGATAGGACAGAAATAGATATGCTCAATGCCTGCGCTGCTTCACATGGAAGTGTTATTCTGCTGCTGGACACGTTTGAGATGTGTGGTGCAATCGAAAATTGGCTGCATCAGGATTGGATTCCCAAACTTTGTCCGCTTGTCAAAATTTGCTCGGCTGGCCGCTATCCATTGGAAGATCAGTGGATGCGAGACGGTTGGCATGCTCTCGTTCATAACATGGAGCTGCAGCCGCTAACTTTTCAAGAAATTCAAATGTACGCCCACACACGTGGAATTGCCGATCAACAGATCGTCGCTGCGCTGCAGCAGTTTTCGAATGGATTGCCGCTCGCCTTGTCGCTTGCTTGTGAAATTATTGTACTTAAAGGAAACACTCAGTTTCTTGATCAATATCAGAAGGATCACATCATTACGTACTTAATAGAGGAATTAACCAGAGATTTAGAGGAGAACGATTGGAAACGTTATATGGAGGCATCTTCTGTAGTATGGCGCTTCGATCAGGAATTGCTGCAATCCCTGCTTCAGGAGAAAATAACTAACGACTATTTCAGAGAGTTTTGTCGACTTCCATTCGTCATCCGGCAAGCAGACGGCTGGTCCTTGCATGATTCGATCCGGCAATGGGTATTTACCGATCTGCGAAACCGCATGCCGCAAACTTTCCAAGCCTACCGCAGACTTGCATTAGATGCGTTATACAAACGGGCGGATCTCTTCCCGCACAAGAAAACAGATTTGGCCTTTGAACGGCTATATCTGCACGAACTGGACTTCGTTCGCGATTTCCGCTTTCAATGGGATGATCGGCTACGGTTTCGTGAATGCAGAGAGCAGGATCTGGATCTGGTCGAACAGCTATATCTGCAACATCTGCATAATCAAAGTAACTTTATTCCTGGCGAAACTCATTTGGAAGCTCTTATACGTCCACTCGGGCAAGTAGATCCGTCTGCCTTCTATGGTTTATGGCGGGATCAGGAACTGGTCGCTTTCTGCTCCTGCATCTTGCTCACAGAACAAACGGTGCGGATATTCCGCAGCAATCCGATCACCTTGCCCATAACTACCCGCATCCGTCCCGATCGTCGCCAGTATTTGCTCTCGATTACCGGGGTAGCCGCACATCTGGAACAAGACATTACAGGGTCCGTTGCCCGGGCATTAGTACAAATTATTGAACGGAACAAGGATGCTGACTTTCTCGATTTAATATCGATACCATACTGGCTGGAATATTTGCCGGTGCTTGGCTTCCAGCGAGCCCCTTGGGCAGACTCAACGACTCCTTTGGGCGTTAAATACTTCGGTCATCAGCTGGATCTCAGTCACGAAGATTTAGCCACTCGGCTGAATCGGATGTATTCATTGATGGAATCTTCTGTACCTGCTGAGCAAAAGGTCGTATTATCGCATTCAGAAGAAACAGGATTATCTCTTGAGCAGTCAGTCAAGCTGGTGCAGCGGGCGCTGAAGCATTTCCCGCGCTTGCCCCTTCATCCGGAAATTACCCCTACTTTGCGCCCGTTATTGCCGCAATCCATTGCCGGGCAGGTTACAGACAAGATTGCTGAACTAATTCAAACCAACATTCGTGACATTATGCAAACCTTTCTTGACGGAAGTGAGGAAGAACAACGTTTCTATCGCATCTTGCAGCACGCCTATATCAAAAAAATAGGCACACATGAATTTGTCTCGGAATATTTGAACATCCCTATTAAAAGCTACTACAGATATTTGAAATTGGCTGTCCGATCGCTGACCTATCAGATGATGAAGATGAATGTATAGTATCGACAAAAAGACTACTTTCGCAGTTTCACAAATAAACGAATATAACCCGTCTGGGTTCACGCCTGCGGGTTATTTTCTGACCATAAAATCTTAATATGAATTGGCCTCCAATAAGTTTTTTATATATGACAAAAGATGTCGTAATTATAGATTACAATATTAAATAATGCAACAAAACAGGGTGTCGATTAATTGTGGGCAACTATTGATAAGCAATGAGAAAGGGGAAACGGAGAGCAAGAATGGGAATGGAGAAGCGTCAGCGTCCGCCTTTGTAGGCCAATTTTATCCTTTACAGGGGTTATTCATTCAGAAAAATTGGACTACAACAGCGGTCGGAATCCCAATCTTGATCGTAGTGGCATCCCTTTCTATTGCTTGTTGCTCTATCCACAAATCGACAACTTCTAAAAGGAGGCTAACGAGATGAAATCTTTACATGGAAAAATTGCTTTGGTTGCCGGGGGAACACGGGGCGCCGGGCGCGGTATCGCTATTGAGCTGGGAGCAGCTGGAGCAACGGTTTATGTCACAGGACGAACCACAAGAGCAGAACGTTCCGAATACAACAGACCTGAAACGATTGAAGAAACGGCAGAGCTTATCACTAAGGCAGGCGGACGAGGCATCGCTATACAAACTGATCATTTAATCCCTGAACAAGTACAGGCTTTGATAGGACGCATTGAACATGAACAAGGACGGTTAGACATACTTGTCAATGATATTTGGGGAGCTGAACATTTGGCTGAATGGCATGTGCCTGTGTGGGAGCATTCATTAGAAAAAGGTCTGCGCATGATGAGGCTCGCTATAGATTCGCATTTAATTACGAGCCATTTTGCACTCCCCCTCTTAATAAAAAACAAAAATGGGCTGATCATCGAGATGACAGACGGAACATTCGAATATAATCAAAAAAATTACAGAATATCGATGTTCTACGATCAAGCCAAAACATCTATTAATCGTATGGCCTGGGCTCTTGCTCAAGAAGTTCAGCCCTATCAATGTACAGCTGTTGCACTGACTCCCGGCTGGATGCGCTCAGAAATCATGCTTGAGCATTTTATGGTGAAAGAAGAAAACTGGCAGGATGCCGCCGAGAGAGAACCTCATTTTCTAATATCAGAATCACCGCGTTATGTAGGGCGTGCAGTCGCTGCTTTAGCCGCGGATCCTCAAGTCATGCGATTTAATGGGCAGTCCCTTTCAAGCGGCCAGTTGGCACAGGTATATGGCTTCACGGATGTTGATGGTTCTAGGCCCGATTGCTGGCGCTACCTTGTAGAAATAATGGACGCAGGAAAACCTGCCAACGTTAGCGGCTATAGGTAAAGGTTAAGGTTAAGGTTAAGGTTAAGGTTAAGGTTAAGGTTAAGGTTAAGCAGGGAGATGCGAGAGAGATACGATTCCGGTGAATCATGCTGGCGTCTCCCTGCTGCCCATACTTACATTTTTCTTATGTTTGAAAAAAATCTTTCCAAGGATCGTTGCCGCCGATTCTTAAAAGCGCATCTGCCATATTAATACCATCAGGAGCAACTGTGTCAAGTTCGTCCCACGCGATAGGCATGGACACATTAGCCCCTTTCCTCGCTCTTATAGAATAGGGTGCGATACTTGTAGCGCCTCTGCCGTTTCGAATCCAGTCGATGAATATTTTTCCAGTGCGACTAGCCTTTCTGACATTGCTCGTGTAGCGGTCAGGCCACTTCTGCTCCATCACCTCAGCAACACGCTTAGCAAAATCATGAAACTTATCCCAGGTCATGACCGGTTTTAATGGGACAACCACATGGTATCCCTTGCCGCCGCTAGTTTTGAGATAGGAATGCAGTGAAAGCTCGGCAAGAATGCTTCTCATGTCCCTCGCGCCCTGTCGCACCCTGTCTAGCTCCATTCCTTCATCCGGGTCCAGATCAAATACCATCATATCAGGTTTTTCAAGCTCATCTATGCGGCTTCCCCAAATATGAAATTCCAGTGAGCCCATTTGCGCTTCGGATATAAGCCCGGATAAGCTCTCAATATAGAAATAATCTTCTGTTTTTCCACTGCTTGTAGTAATAGGTATCGTGACAATTTCCTTACTGCCTGGACCGGGATGCTTCTTGTAGAAGCAGGTCTGTGATATCCCCCTGGGGCAGCGTACAAGAGTGAGGATTCTGCGGCTCACATAGGACAGCATATGATCTGAAACCTTTGCATAATACCGGATCACGTCTTCTTTTGTAATGACAGGTTCGTCAAACAATACCTTGTCCGGATTCGTAATGGCTATTCCTTCGATAATGATGCTTTTTGAATTTGCTATTATTGATCTCTCCACTTCTATGGCGGGCGATTGAGGCTGTATTTCATCCTCTGTTTTTTCCTTTTTTATTTCCCTTGGATCTTTATCGTGCCTTAAGCCTTTGTAGCTTGCTTGCCTCAATAAATTTTCTTTGGTCCATTCAGCAAATTTGATTTCCGCCACCAGCTCAGGTTCAAGCCACGTAAGCTTTTCCTTCGGTCTAGGCTTTGGTGCAAGCTTGAAGGGCGCATCCAATCTCTTCAGTTTTTCAAATTTTTTCTCAAGAGCTTTCATGTCAATCTCGCCCATGCCCGTACCGGCGCGTCCGGCATAAACTAGTTCATCATCTTCATAGACACCAAGTAAAAGGGAACTTATCCCGCTCGTTTTTTTGTCGGAAAGAGAGTAGCCTCCGATGACGAATTCCTGTCTTTTATCGCATTTCAGCTTGATCCAGTCGCCGTTCCTTGTTCCACTGTAGTAAGAATTGGCCTTTTTACCTATTATCCCTTCCATGTCTGCCTCACAGGCTGCAGCAAAGCTTTCTTTTCCATTCCCTTTAATATGACGGCTATAGTAAAGGTTATCCGGAGCATTCTCCATCAGCGTCTCAAGCATTTCTTTTCTGTCAATCAGACGGCGCCCCCGAAGATCCGCACCATCCAGCGCAAGGAGGTCGAAGACGATATAGGTCAGAGTCAGCGTTTCGCGATTTTTCATATAGTTCTGCAAAGCCTGAAAATCTGTCTTTCCCGATTCATCCGTAATTGCAATTTCACCGTCGAGAACCATTGCCCTTCCTGCAGCAAGTTCAATAAGGGATGAGGCTATGTTATGGAACCGCTCCATGTAGTCATTACCGTTTCTAGTTATCAGCCGGACACTGTTGCCCTCCACAAACGCAACAATTCTATATCCGTCGTATTTCAACTCGTAGAGCCAATCCTCATCCTCAGGAACCGTATTAACTAGCTTGGCAAGCTGCACCTCAACCCTGCTGAAAGGGTTCCTTATAATCTTTTCCTCTTCTCCCGCTTCTATTTCAGCCATGGTGCGTCCGGTTCTAATACTGGTGCTAAATTCAGATATCCCGTCATCAGTTCTGACATACTCATCTCTTTCCTTTATCAAAAGCCAGTTATCCTTATCTTCGCCGGCCTTCGCTTTCAACCGGACCAAAACCCACTTTCCCTTAAGCCGTGCTCCTCTCAGAATAAACTTCAGCTCTCCCTTACGAAGCCCTTCCTCCACATTTCCATACGGCTCCCAGAAGCCTTCATCCCAAAGCATCACTATTCCGCCGCCATATTCCCCCTTGGGAATTGTCCCTTCAAAGTTTCTATATTCCAGCGGGTGATCCTCCACCATTACAGCTAGCCTCTTGTCATGTGTATCATAGGAAGGTCCCTTGGGCACTGCCCAACTTAAGAGAACCCCTTCCCACTCCAGACGTAAATCATAATGTTCCCTTCTGGCCATATGGTGCTGGACGACAAATCTCAAACCTTCCTCCGAAGCTTCTGTTGCTCCTTCCGGCTCCAACGTTTTTTCAAAATTTCTTTTTTGGTTGTACTCCCTTAGTTTCACAGTCATAAAATCACGCCGTTTCCTTGTCCTTTTTCGCCTTCTCGGCGCTGCCTTTCAAGGCTTTCATGAGCTGATACCTTTAAAGGATATTGTTTCCAAGTAAATGGCTAGTATTCAGACTATCGATGACCTCAACCTTGTAACAGCCCGGATAACCGACCTAAAGCGGAGATCGAGAATGCCTCGCCTGATTCAAATTCCATTGCTCGATACGCAAAAAATGAGAAGTTTTCGTCCATTTTTTGAGAAGCCATAATCAATCATACTGGCTATAATCAGGTAATAAAGAATACACATAGCTTGGGAGGACACCGTTATGACAAAATGGGTTGGACTGAACGAAATTGTTCGAGAGGAAATACAGCAACGCAAAGAAGAAGGCTGCGACGTAACGGGTTTTGCAGAAAGACTGGAATCAGCCGGCATGGCTGAGGCTCAAATTATGGATGTTTATCATGCACTAATGGCTCTTGAGCCGAGTGCCGATTTTAAGTATATTGAGCCGTCGGAGTTGGAAGAGATTCGTGCTCAACGCCCAGAAGGACCGCGCACTATCGTCAGTCATTTGGATGATACTGAATGGCAAAACAAGTTTTATGGCGCTTGGCTTGGACGCTCGGCAGGCTGCGCACTGGGCAAGCCGCTGGAGGCTCCTTCCTTTATGCGGGGCTCAGACGGCAGACCGGGCTGGCACAATATTAAGCTTTGGTTTGAAGGCGCGGGACAATGGCCGATTCGCCACTATACACCAAGCAAGTCAACTGCCGAGGCTCAATATGGCCTTGAGCTTGCCCTCTGGAGCAGTCTGGCAAGCTGCCGAGATCATATCAGCTACATGGAAACAGATGATGATATTCGTTACACCGTGCTTGGACTGCTCATGCTTGAGGAACGCGGTCTGGATTTTAACTCCTGGCATGTCGGCAAGCTGTGGCATCGTCTTCTGCCATTCGGTCAAGTATTCACTGCCGAAACACAGGCATATTTGAATTTTGCTCGAGTCACTTCGCATATTAACGGCGATCAGCCCGACGATTGGGAGAAGCATATCCATTGGGGACGTTCCTATTTGAACCCTTACCGCGAATGGATCGGGGCGCAAATCCGTGTTGACGGCTATGCATACGGTGCTGCCGGCCAGCCCCAGCTTGCAGCTGAGCTTGCTTGGCGGGATGCTTCCTTCTCACATGTGAAGAATGGTATTTACGGCGCCATGTTCTGTGCCGCAATGATTGCAGCCGCATTCGTTGAAAGCGATGTTAAACGGATCGTTGAGATAGGATTGAGCGAAATTCCACAGCACAGCCGTCTGGCAGAAGACATTGCACTGGCGGTCCAAATTGCCGAAAATACGACAGATCAGTTGGAACTGGTCGAAAAAATATGGGACGCCTTTAAGCACTATCACTGTGTTCATACCAACAATAATGCTGCTTTATGCGCGGCAGCGCTCATCTATTCCGGCGGTGATTTTGAAAAGGGTATTACTACAGCCGTGCTTGGCGGCTGGGACACAGATTGCAATGGCGCTACCGTCGGTTCCATTCTCGGTGCATCCCTTGGAGCGGCAGCACTGCCTGACACCTGGATTGCCCCTCTAAATGATACTTTGTATGCGGAGGTTAGTGGTTTCCACCCGATTGCCATTTCAGAATGCGCTCGCAGAAGCCATAATGTTTTCCGAAAACTTCAGCAGTAAACTCTGCTTTTTAGCGCTATTTGTTGCAAAAGGTGCAGTGCTTTGCCATGACCAAGGCTGCATATCCTTGCACGACAAATGCAATGCTCATGGCACTGACCCGGTCCGGTACCCATTCATCCTGGATCGGGTCAACCATGGCCGTTTATTTCAACAAGCGGATCGTAGTCCGTTTGCCTCCAAGTTGACCATTCCTAAATCATCTCCATGCAGTCAAAAAAGCGGCTCTTTATTGTATACTTACCTTATAACACGATTAATATCGGGGGTATTGATGCAATGAAACTGCATATAACATACGATCATCCGATTCCGATTAACGCTTTCGAATGGACACCCACCACTAACAGGCAGTCGCCTCACATGCATTCAAGTCTGGAAGTCGGCCTCTGTTTGTCGGGCAAAGGCTATTTCTTCTTCGGCGGCAAACGCTATACGGCTTGTCCTGGCGATTTATTTATCGTCAATAATGAGGAACGCCATATCGCACAATCTGACCCTGATGATCCAAGCCGTTACCTCTTTATTAACTTTGATCCCGCGCTGCTGTTGGCGGAGGAGCCCGGCCTTTTGCTGCCCTTTTCCTATCGTTCTACTCATTTTCGCAATCATATTTCCGGCAGCTCGCCTCTTGCGGGGGAGCTTGCGCCTTGGATACTTGCAATAGCACAAGAGCTGAGGGAAAAATCCCCTGGCTATCTAGCAATGGCTAAAAGCGCGCTTATTCAGTTATGCGGCCGCCTGCTCCGCCATTACAGCGAGCTGTGCAGCGATGATGAGCAGCAGACAATAGTGCAAACAGTGCGTCAAGCACAATCGCTGGCCAACTTGGTGGAGCGGCGCTTTCGCGAGCCGTTAAGCTTAGCGGGGCTAGCAGATGAGCTGGGAGTAAGTGCATCGCGCATCAGCCGCGCATTTCTGGAAACGACAGGATACCGTTTCCCTGATTATGTATCGCTCATGCGTGTCCAGGCTGCCAAGAGAGAGTTAACGGGGTCAGACAAAGCAGTTGCCGATATTGCATTTGAATGCGGCTTTCAAAGCTTACCGACCTTTTATCGGGTTTTTAAAGACATTGTAGGTGTATCCCCTGTTATTTATCGTCAATCTATGGGGCTTGTGCTATGAGCACAGCGTTTAGCCTCTGCAGTCTTATGTTAATAGACAACGTTATGTTCATTTGATGAAAACGGCAAAAGCCTGCCGTGCGGCAGGCTTTTTTAATTCAGAAGCGGCTCGCTAAAACATATATTATTTGCGACCCTTCTGTCTTCAAACACGTGCCAACTAAAAGTAGTTTTGGGGTGGCGCTGACCGATTCTGTATGAATTTTCATATACAATTGTGTTTTTCGGGGCATTTCAGCGTCATGTGTATGAAATTTCATATACAATTAGCCGTTTTGAGGTGGCACCAACCGATTCTGTATGAATTTTCATATACAATTGTGGTTTTCGGGGCATTTCAGCGTAATGTGTATGAAATTTCATATACAATTAGCCGGTTTGAGGTGGCACCAACCGATTCTGTATGAATTTTCATATACAATTGTGGTTTTCGGGGCATTTCAGCGTAATGTGTATGAAATTTCATATACAATTAGCCGGTTAGAGGTGGCACTAACCGATTCTGTATGAATTTTCATATACATTTGTGTTTTTCGAGGCATTTCAGCGTAATGTGTATGAAATTTCATATACAATTAGCCGGTTTGAGGTGGCACCAACCGATTCTGTATGAATTTTCATATACAATTGTGGTTTTCGGGGCATTTCGGCTTATTCTGTATGAAATTTCATATACAATCGTGTTTTTCGGGATATTTCAGCGTATCGTTTCCAACTAACTAAATTGTTCGTATTCGGCATTCCATTTTAAACATTTTCATCATAACTTATAATAGATGTTCTCAGAGTCTATCGTTTAGGACAGAGGGGTTGGAATCATGTCAGTTTTGGGGCTTGCACTTGAAGGCGGTGGTGCAAAAGGCGCTTATCATATGGGAGTTGTGAAGGCATACTTGGAGATGGGACATAGCTTCGGGGCGGTTGTAGGCACCTCCATTGGCGCCATCAATGCAGCGATTATTGCACAAGGGGACTTCGAACGCGGCTATCAGATGTGGGAACACCTTGACGCCCGCTCATTATTTAATATGTCTGACGAAGAATATTTTCTGTTGCTGAACCGCAAGCTGGACTCAAGCGCGTTGCGTCATTTGGCCGCGCGTACGCGCGAGCTGATCACCAGCAGAGGCATAGATACGCGAAAAATGAAGCACTTGATCGCGTCCATTGTCGACGAAGAAAGGCTGAGGAGTGCTGCAGCAGACTTCGGCTTAGTGACCGTATCCTTGACCGATCGAAAACCATATGAACTATACAAAAACAACATTCCGCCGGGACGATTGGTAGATTATCTGTTGGCCAGCGCTTCCTTCCCAGGTTTTCAGCCAACCGTTATCGACAATAAGGCTTACATCGATGGCGGTCTATATGACAACTGCCCCATTAACATGCTAGCTCACAATGGTTATACAAATGTGGTTGCAGTCAGGACGCGCGCAATCGGTGTTAACCGCAAAATTAATTATCCTAACATCACGCTTACAACGATATTGCCCTCCGAGCGGCTTGGCGGCATCATGAGCTTTAACCCGAAATCTATTCGCCGCAGCTTAGACATGGGCTACTATGATGCCATTCGCCTGCTCAAGGGCTTGCAAGGAAGCATCTATTGCATTGATGTCGGCAGTACGAGCGAGGAGATGTGCAAAGAGATGCTCGATTCCCTGCCTGATGCCAAGGTACTTGGCATCGGCCGCATGCTCGGCATGAGCGGCCTATCCTCTCGAGAGCTGTGGAGAAGCGCCATCGTGCCAAAGCTGTCAGGCAACATGCGGTTGCCGGCGGACGCTTCGGCAATGACCTTTATTATTCGTTTGACGGAGGTGCTCGCCGCGGCCAAGGGAATGAACAAATACACGATCTATACTTTTAATGAATGGCTGCGCTCCGCTGCATCCGGGCCGCTTAGAAACACCTCCGGACTCGATTTTCATCATTTGGAGTTATGTATGGCAGCACAGCGGATATTGGAAGCCATTGAGCTGCCTGACTAATTTCCACATAAAAAGCCCAAAGACCCATTTTTACAATACAAAAGGCTTGAAGCTTCAGTCTATAGACGACTGCTGCTTCAAGCCTTTTATATAGGTAACCTATCACGTTATTTTAAAATTTTTCCGGAAACTGTTTGATAATGCCTTCTGTCAAAATGTCGGCTAAATGAATCAAATAGATCTCATTTTTGTCAGTTGCAGCAATATCAGCTTTCCAATCTCCTTTGAGACAACTGACGACTATTTCCGTAATCAGCTGAAGATGCGTATACAGCATATCCTGCAGCTCTTTAAATTGCCAATTCGGATTTGCTTCGCTTAAAAATTTAGCAATTTCGTCGGCATTTCTGCGCCAGTCTGCCTCAAGCTTGTTGACTTCCGCCTGATTACCCGCTTTGCAGCCGCTACTATTTTACCTGCAATAAGAATATGCTCTCTCAGAAGGTCAGCCAGTTTATTGCCAGCTGCTTCTCCATAATAAGGCTTGATCACATTGCCTATGTCCTGCTGGTTCCGCAAAAGCCGGTCCAATACGTCCTTCTGATCTGGACGATTAGATATGGCGCTGACAATATAGCTTCTTATCCATATCGTGTGGTTGATCCAAACCTTCTGCATATCTGCTTTTAATTGCACCATTTCGGGACTTATGCAATCCATATTTTTCTTCTCAACGGCCTTAGCCTTCACAGATACTACTGGCATTAAGCTAAAAACAAGCGTCAAGATTAACAGCAGCGCCAGCAACCGTTTACTTTTCATATTTATCTGCTCCTCAAAATGTTTAAAGAAGGAGGCGCGTTTACCGATGAAAGATAGAGATAGAGATTGCCATCTTCCACTGTAAAGCTTGTTTTCGATAAAAAATGTCGAATAATATTGAATATTATTCCGTAGTGTGATAATTTTTTATAGTTATAACAAGAAGAAACGCTGCGCGTCCTTGGTTAAGGATGTGCCGTTTCTCGGTGAAATATAGGAATAGGTATAAGGTGAAACTTATACTTTCCTATATTTTGAAAAAAACTACTTCTAAATAGGGGGAAATGACGTCACAATGGAAATACTTCAAGACATTCTCGCTGCTCTCAGTGTGGTTCTTAACGGATTGCCGCAAGGGCTTATGGCGCTCGCGTTCGGCTTTGCCTCAGTCCCGACCGCACTGGCCTTCATCGTCGGAGCAGTCGGAAACGCCGCTACGAGCAACGTTGCGGTCGTCTCTTATCAAGCAGAAACAATTACTCTTGCCGGTACAATGGGCAAATCGATGCGGGAACGCCTGTCCATGGTCTTCTTCGGTGCCTGCATCCTGCTCATTATCGGCTTGTTCGGCTTGCTCGAGCGCATTATCGATTGGATCGGTCCCATTATTACAAGCGGAATGATGGCTGGGGTCGGCATCATGCTCTCCAAAGTAGCATGGGATATGGCAAAGAACGATCGGATTATCGGTGCAACCTCCATTTTTAGTGCATTAATCATGTATATGCTGACGAAGGATCTCGTTTATACAATCACTGTATCTGTCATCCTCTCAAGCATTGTGTTCAATATTATGCAGAAAAAGTCCGGTTCCGATAAGCAAGAGAGCAAATCAGCACCTGAAGAAAAGCTGAAGTTTCAAAAGCTGATGTTAAACACATCAGTCGTACGCGGCGCTCTTGCATTGGCGTGTCTAAACATCGGTGCCAACATTGCATTCGGCAGAATCAACGAAGATATTGCCGGTCAATCCGTCAATGTAGATGTTCTATCAATAATTAGCAGCTTAGCTGATATGGTTTCTGCATTATTTGGCGGCGCACCTGTGGAAGTTGTTATTTCTGCAACAGCCAGCGCTCCGCATGCCGTATGGTCCGGAGTTCTCATGATGGTACTGATGGCAATCATCTTAATTACAAAGACATTGCCGAAGATCGGCAAATACGTCCCAAGTTCTTCTATCGCTGGATTTCTAATGATTTTGGGCGTAATGGTCACTTTGCCTGGCAATGCGGCAGCAGCCCTGACAGGCGAAGGCGCAGGCTCGGGTATCGTTGGCGGCGTGACGATGGTCATGACGGCAATTACCGATCCGTTTATTGGCATGCTGTCAGGAATTGTTGTAGAAACTTTAATGAATTGGATCGGCATGTAAAAGGAGGATAAAAGAACATGAACACATATACTTTACAAATCGGAGAGCTGACTAGAGAACTTCCCATCATTCCGATATCAGATTCCCTTAGCATTGCCAGCTTTGTCATTCTTGGCGATACTGAGCTCGTCATGCAAGTAGCGAAAGATATAGCGGATAAACTGCCTGATGTAGATATTCTTGTGACGGCAGAGGCGAAAGGCATTCCATTCGTATACGAATTGTCCAAGCAGTTAGACATGAAACGTTACGTCGTTGCAAGAAAAAGTGTTAAAGCTTATATGGGAGAAACGATCTCTCATAAAGTCAACTCTATTACGACACAGAAGCAGCAGGAGCTTATATTGGAAAAATCCGATGTAGAATTGATTCGCGGCAAGCGCGTTGCTGTTGTCGATGATGTCATCAGCACAGGCGAATCCCTGCTTGCTTTGGAACAGCTTGTAGCGAAAGCCGGCGGAGAGGTAGTTGCAAGAGCAGCAATCCTCGCAGAAGGCGATGCCGCCAAGCGCGAAGATATTATCTTCCTGGAAGCTTTGCCTTTGTTTCCTCACCCGGCAAGTTCTTAAAGACAGGTTTCGCAATTTTTAAAAATCATTATTGTACTGTAAAGCCTCAGAGCACTTTCTCTGAGGCTTTTTTCGTTTGCTATATAATTTCTAGAACAGAGAACTACCGCGACTTCTCCTCTCGTAATATATGCAAGTGGTGCAATCTTATTACTTGACATACCATTTACAATGTTAGCTTTGAGCATACGTGCTGTGCTTTCTCTTGCCCAGCTTGAAATAGAAACTACATCATCAAACGGAGCTAACGCTTGCTCAACATTAAATGTATCTACCTTTGATGCTAACCCAAGTCTTATCAAGCTTTAATCCTAACGCACGCACCATAATAACTGAAAATGTTGCATAACATGTGTTACATAACATATGTATTTATAAAGGAGTGAACATCAATGCCGCCAAAACCGAAATTTTCCAAAGAACAAATCATAAATTCTGCTTTCCACATTGCCAAAATAGAAGGACTCGATAAAATCACGATTCGAAAAGTAGCGGATCATTTGGGCGGCTCCAGCGCCCCTATTTATGTCAACTTCAATGATGTAGGGGAACTCAAGCGGTCAGTCATTCACAAGATTGTGGAATTGAGCCAGCAAATGCTCCGGGAATACCAATCGGGGAACCCTTTTAGAGATATTGGGATTGCCAGCCTTAAAATGGCGATAGAATATCCTGTATTGATTCGGGATTTCGTTCTGAAACCGAATGATTACTTAAAGGATTACGACCAGGAGATGGCTGGTGAGCTGGTCAGCATAATGCAACAGGATCCAGGGCTTGAAGATTTCACGAAAGAAGAACTGAAGAAGATTTTGTTGAAAATGAGAATTTTTCAAACGGGGCTCACCCTCATGACGGCGAATGGTGTGCTGCCTGAAAAACTTGACTTCGATCAAATGATTGAGCTGTCAGACAGTGTTGCCGAAGATGTAGTTATGGCGGCTCGCATACGTAGGGAAAAAAAATAAACAATCTATAACTGTGGAATTTATTTCTTTATCCTGGGAGGAGAAAAGTGAAATGAAGAACAAAACAGTGATTATTACAGGGGCAAATTCGGGTATTGGAAAGGAAGCCGCATTAAGATTTGCCAAAGAGAATTACAGGGTCATTATGGCTTGCCGAAATCTGGATATTAGTCGCAAAGTCCGCGAACAAATTATTGAGGTATCCAATAATGATGAAGTAGAACTTATGGAACTCGATGTATCTACATTCGGATCCATTCGCAAGTTTTGCTCAGACTTTCAAAATCGTTATGACCAGCTAGACATTCTCATACATAATGCTGGCTATTTTAACCATGGGGAACCTTATCGAGAAAGCGCTGATGGCATTGAACTCACGTTTGCCACTAATGTAATTGGTCCGTTTCTCATGACTCACTTATTGTTGGGTAATTTGAGAAGGTCTAAAGATCCTAGAATCTTATTTGCGGGGAGCAATATCATAAAGCATTTCTTCGATCCAAAAAGAAAGATCGACTTTCTGGACGGTCAGTATGAAGAAATCATCAAGTCATTCACTGTATATAAAATGTATGCCCAATCGAAGATGGCACTCACTTTATTAACGTTTAAGATGGCTGAAAGGTTTGAACAATTCGGCATCAAAGTTAACGCCATACAAATCAATGGGGCGACAATGTCCAAGGAAACGATCAAAAAATTCAAACCAAAGTACAAACTGATCGCTTGGGTTCAAAATATATTTATCCCTCCAGCTTCCTATATGGCAGATAAATATTTTAAGATTTGTACAGAAGAACAATTTAATCATACAACAGGGAAACTTTTCAACGATAAAACCGAGATCATGTTACCATCACCGAATGAATATCCTGGTTTTATCAAGCAAATGAAACAAATTTTTGGCACCAGTGTTTACCCTGCTTACACAGAAAATTCTAACGTCAGCGATAAACTGTGGGCATTATGCGCAGAGCTTACTGGAAATCCAATGATTACTTATGAGAAGCATAATCTTGACCCAAAGATTGAGTAAGAACTCTCTTCGATCATATCAGCATATCTCCTCGACTGTATTTATCTCTTAAGATAACGGTGATGCGTAACGTGCATGCGTTTTATTGCAAAAAAAAGAGGACGTCCACTTTAATACGCCCCTGACATTTTATGTTTTAGATTGTTAATCAAACAGAATATATTTAGCGAAGTGTATTTTTCTTAAATCCATCTAAGAAAACGGAAAAGACGTTCATTGTTTCATCTAAAGTTTTCGGCTGTGCGGATTCATTGGCAAGCCAGAGCGCCATCTCATTCAAGCCGCCTGAAATAAAATAAGTTAGCACATCGAGGGGAACCATTTGTAGATCTCCTTGCCTCTGCATGATATCAAGCTGCTCTCTCAATAAACGCATAGAGTGGTTCTTATCCATTTCTCTCCATGTTTCCCAGCCTAGAATCGCCGGACCATCTATCAGCATGATTCGTCTATTGTTCTCTTCAACGGCAGCCATAATAAAAGCGCGGCAACCTAAGTAGAGCTGCTGCCATGAATCTTCGCTTGTCGCGGCTTCACTCTCCACTCTTCCGGCGACCTCCCGCTGGACATCCTCCAATACAACCCGAAACAATTCCTTCTTGCTGCGAAAATGATGATAAACCGCCCCACGCGTTAGTTTCGCTTCATGAACGATCGATTCTAACGCCGCATTCGCATAACCATACTCGGTAAAATGCATTCTTGCGATTTCAATCAATTTGCGTATTGTTTCTGTTGTCTCCGCTTTGCTTCTCCTCATGATCAACAAATTCTCCATTCATCAGGCATTTATGATCTCAAAAATGCTACAGATCCTTCACCATTGCCAACGCATCCGGATCTCCAGACTTCACTAACGATCTTAAGGCGTGGCGGACCATACTCGGGCCATGCTCCCTGCCATTACACAGCTTGTCTGCTATCCATTTTATAGTGACCGATTTGTGATCCTTAGTCAAATCGTTTAAATGATTGGCTACAGAACGTCTGACATAGCCCGAATAGTCATCTAACAAAGGCTCAAGTAAAGTAAGATTGCAGAAGGGATCCCCGCCGAGGACCTCCATCTTCCTCGCCCAAGGAAGACGAGGACGGGTCCCTTCACTAACCAAACGGCGCACATGGAAATTAGGATTATAAGACCAGGCTTTAAGTGTCTCCACACATGCCTTCGGGTAACGGTAGAGATAAGGGCGGATTGCATATTCCGCGGTATGGCGCTTAGTAATTTCATACAATGCGTCCATAGAAGTCCGAAAATCCTCCAACCCATATATCTCCACAAAGTTAGCAACAGGCATGAGAAAGTAACCTTCAGTGAACATTCCCTGATCACTTTCATTTTCCGGACCGAGTATCTTTAACAGAATTTCAACCTGATCGGGATAGCCTAATGGTAATGACCGATGCAGCTCTTCAGCAATCAGCCGGACTCTCGCCTTCAATTCCAGCGGACCCACATTCTTCTCCACAGCACTAACAAAATTGGTTACCGGGAAGCCGGGATAGGAGGGCTTGATCAGCTCGGCCAGCCGTACAGCCAGCTCCGCTCCAAAGTAATTTTTCAGCGGTATATATGATCCCAATAATATCGGCCCCTTATTTCCAGACTTCTTCGGTATATTGGCTGTTAAAATCATTTGTCGGAGGGATGACGCTAATGACATCAATCAAGACTCCATTAGGGTCGGAAGTAATGAAATGCCGCTGACCAAAATCCTCGCTTCGGATATCAAGCTCAAGTGGAAGCTTAGCTTCCTTAATAAGTCTTTCATATTCTGCATCGACATCGTTAACTTCAAAGTTAAGGATCAGCCCTCTTACTTTCGTTCTATACGCGTCTGGAATGGTCGGATGTGCCGCATCGAGAATAGCTAACTCGAATGGGATTTCATTACCGGACATTTTCAAGCTTACATACCAATCTGCCTCAAAAACCATCTCGAATCCGAAGTGCTCCATGTAAAATGCGGCCGTGACTGCAACTTGCTCTGATAAAACAACCGGATAAAAACTGGATACTTTCATTTAAAAACTCCTCTCAGTATGTTAGGTTTATTATACATACATACTGTATGTATGTAAATAAGTAATTTAAAATGGTGGATTATCTCGTTCAGCCGATACGAAAAAAGACACGGAGAACGGGGCTCCATGCCTTTGAAGAGCTAATTTAATCGATGTACCATTTCATATTTATTTCCGCAAGGGTCTTCAAAATAAACTGCGTAATAAGTTGGGCTAATCGGGAATAAACGAGGGCCGTCGTTTATAGTACCGCCATTTTCCTTAACCAGCTTTGCAATACGATCGACTTCAGCCTGATCATCCGCCCAGAATCCAATCATATTATGATTTGGCTTATGTTCACGGTCTTCTGTAATCGCAAAATAAGCTGCACTAGGCAATTCCCCATCAGCAGCATATACTTTCCAATTCAAGCTGTGAAAGGTTCTTGTAAACCCTAATTCCGGAAGAAGTGCTTCGTAAAAAGGCATGACACTTTCTAAATGGTTCACTCTAAGATCAATGTGACTGAACTTATTCATAATTATCCATCTCCTTCTCATCATTTAGAGTGCTTATTTTCTGCCAGGTGGCGCTCAGCACGTGTTCCCAATGCAGCTTCATTTGTTCCCGCGTGTTCGGATGATCCAAATTTTCTTGATGGAAGCTGATCGTTGTTCGGTCAGGGTGATTAGAAAGCAGCCGGATTTGCAGCGTAGACGGCTTCTCCCAATCCTTCTTGCCCCACTTTAATCGAAGCTGCTTGAATGGCTTTACAATTCTGAGCTGACCCGAAATCCCCTCATCGGATGAAAAAACCTCACCCTCATTAAATGCTGGAGGAGATACATTTCCAATCCATAATTTTATTCCTTCAGGAGAGGTTAAAAACGACCATACCTGTTCTGGTGAAACTGGGAACGTCCTTCTAACACCGATTTGAAAACCTGCAGACGCCGTTTGACCAACAAGCTTGCGCGATTCAATATTCTGATGTTTAATAGTAACACCTCCGCTATATTGTTTGTTAGTGCTCACTATCTTTCATTTGAAAAATTAAGGGCTTAACGCCCTGACAAACAAATCGATGCTTGATTTCATAAAATCTTGCTTGGATTTTGTTGTAATCTCAGACTTGACAAACAACTGCGACATGAATGCTCCATAATTCATCCACATGAAAGTGATCGCCTGCATCTCCGCATCGGTCGAAATCAGTTTATTCTTTTTCTGCATGTCTATGAAATAAGCTGTCAATAACTCCAATAGTTTCCGCGGATGCTTCTGTGCCTTTTCGCGGATTTCGGTCAATTCATTATCGCTCAATACAATGAGGAACAATTTTCGGTTACGCTCCATAATTTCATGATACATTTGGCTAATCATGAGCAAGTCCGATCTCAAGTCCCAAATCACTTTCTCGTTAAAAATTTGGATCATTTCGATTGAGTAATGATAATGGTCTACTGCTTTGTCCAGCAGGTTTTGCTTGCTGCCGAAATTACGGAACAATGTCATTTCACTGACCCCTGCCGTTGCTGCAATCTCCTTCGTAGATACGCCTTTATAGCCCTTTTCAGCCATTAGATCTATTGCCGCTTGCATTAATTTGGCTTTATTGTCCAAGACCATCTTATTTCCCATAATTAACTTCCCAGCCCGATTCATTAATTTATAGTTAGTGCTAACTAACATGTTATCATAATATTATTAAACCGCTAGAATGTCAATATCTTCAAAGTATCAAGAAGAAACGCTGCGCGTCCTTGGCTAAGGAGGTGCCGTTTCTCGGTGGAATATAGGAACAAGTATAAGTTGAAAAAATATACTTTCCTATATTTTTAAAGAGGGACTGTCCGAAATGCGGACAGCCCCTCTCATTCATTTTTTGCAGCAAGTTATAATTGAAGTGCACGTTTCATAAATGTTACAAATTGCGCGCGCGTAACTGGCTCTTCGGGTTTGTAATACCCGTTCTCACCTAATGCTAAGCCGTACGACTCCAAAGCAGCGATATAGGGATAACCCCAATGTGTTTTAGGCACATCTTGAAAAGTACTCTTTCCGCCTGTTGGCAAATTGAAGGCAATGACAAGAATCTTAGCCATTTGTGCCCGTGTAAGATGCTGGTCTGGATAAAAGTATCCATTCGCTCCTTCGAAAATACCAGCTAATGAAACTTTCATGATGGCCTCATAGTACGGACTATTGTTTGAGATATCATAAAAACGGTTCAGCGGGCGGTTTGGCGATAATTCCAGAGCTCTTGTGAACATTACCGCAACATGCGCTCTAATAATGGGATCATCCGGTTTAAACTCTCCGTCTGGATACCCTATTATAATACAACGGCTAGCCATATCTGTTATAGCGTTCTTCGCCCAATGGCTAGATATATCTGTAAACTTTGCAGAACATGCATGTTGTACAGGTTCTTCTTCTTGTATCGGTTCTGGTTCTACAGTGGGTTCAGGTTCTATAATAGGTTCTGAAGGTGTGACATAAATAATTTTCGACCATTTTGCGTAAAGTGTCATATCGGCTATGACGACATTCGTTGTAAAATCCCAAGCGAGTGTTAAGTCTTCATCTTTAAACCAGCCTGCAAAATTATATCCAGACTTTTTGGGATTTGCGGGTAGAACTGCACTTTCTTCAAATGCAACTCGTTGATCAGTTATTTCCGATCCTCCAGTTGTTTCGAAGCTAACCGTATATATCTCTTTTTCCCACTCAGCATAGAGGGTCATATTTTCTGTAACGATATCCGTTGCAAACATCCAAAGTGTTGTTAGTTCCTCATCCTTATACCAATCAACAAAGCTATAACCCGTTTTAATTGGGGGAGCAGACAATACGACTTTATCATCGTACACTATCACTTGCTCTGCGACTGCTGATCCACCGTTCGACTGAAAACTTACCGTATACGTATTGGCCTTCCATTTCGCATACAGTGTCATATCCCCCTTAACCAGACCCGTATTAAAGTTCCAAGCCGTCGTTAAATCGGAATTCGTATACCAACCTGCAAATGTATGACCCGGTTTACTTGGGTTTATCGGCGAAACGACTATGCCGTCATAGGCTATAGTTTGGTCAGCTACCGCCGAGCCGCCATCCGACTGAAAACTTACCGTATACGTATTGACCATCCATTTCGCATACAGCCTCATATCCCCTTTAACCAGACCCGTGTCAAAGTTCCAAGGCGTCAGTAAAGTGGAATCCACATACCAACCTCCGAAGGTATGGCCCGCTTTGCCCGGATTTACTGGCGATGTGATCTGGTTATCGTAGACTATAGTTTGGGCAGCTACCGCCGACCCGCCGTTCGACTGAAAAATTACCGTATACGTATTGGCCGCCCATTTTGCATACAGCGTCATATTCCCTTTAACCAAGCCCGTCTCAAAATTCCAAGGCGCTGTTAAATCGGAATCTGTATGCCAACCTGCGAAGGTATGACCTGTTTTGCTTGGATTTGCCGGCGACGGGACTCTGTTATCGTACGCTATCACTTGCTCTACGACAGTTGTTCCACCGTTTGACTGAAAACTTACCGTATACGTATTGGGAATCCACTTCGCATAAAGCGTCATGTTTCCTTTAACCAGATCTGTACCAAAGTCCCAAGGCGTCGTCAAACCAGAGCTCGTATACCATCCTGCAAAGGTATGCTCTGCTTTGCTTGGGATTGTCGGCGATACTACTGAGCCATTGTATGCGATGGCCTGGTCCGCAACCGCCGTTCCACCGTTCGACTGAAAACTTACCGTATACGTATTGGCAATCCACTTCGCATACAGTGTGATGTTTCTTGTTACAATATCCGCATCAAAATCCCACTTGTTAATAAGCTCCTTTTCCTTATACCAGCCTTCGAGATTATGCTCTGTTTTATTTGAAGTGATTGCTGTTGTTGTTTGAGCAAAATCCACCTGCTTTGCAGCACCACCCGATCCTCCATTAGCATTAAACGTAACGTAGTTCCTCTGCCACGCTGCATAAATAGTCAGTGGAGACGCCGGGTTAGCCGTAACTGTTTTGTTCCAAACTTGTGCATACTCAGGGTCCGTATACCAATTATACAAATTACTATTCGTTGCATCTGAATACTGATAAAAAAAACCGCTATTAACATCCGCCATGTTATCTTCAAGAAGCGGCGTTCCTAAAAAAGTTACTAATTCTAGTGCGTTGTAATGAAACGCCTCTCTCTTCACAGTAGTTACAGTTTCTGGAATGACCAATTCTACTATACGATTGCCACTAAATGCAGAGTTGCCAATAATCCTCACACTGGCTGGAATGTCCAGCGAAATTAATTTGTTATTGGCAAAAGCATACTCACTAATCTCTGCCAGACTATTAGACAAGCGCAGATCTACTAGTCTATTTCTCTGAAAGGCATACGCACCCAATTCAGTTACACTATCCGGAAGATGCAAAGCAGTCAGATCATTATTTGTAAATGCATTTTTACCGATCTTCTCTACACCATCATTAAGCGTTAGACTTGTTAATTTATTAAGTTGGAATGCTCCATGACCAATTTCTTTTACACTTCCCGGAATTTCCAGGCTTGTCAAAGGATTATTATAAAACGCTTTTGTACCTATCAACACTAATCCATCTGGCAATTCCAAGCTCTGTATCGATTTATTTTGAAAAGCCTCGTCACCGATTGCCGTTACTGTTTTCCCATCCATTTTCTGCGGAATAACGACAAGATCTCTTGGAGCAGAATCCGTATATCCTGTAATCGTTACAGTTGTAGGATCAGCATTGTCAGTGTAATAAAAATCACCACTTTGATTATCTGCATGCACAGGCAAAATATTAAACGGTGCGATTAGGAATGCCATAACTAACAACATCATGCATGTTCTTTTCATAATAGTCTCCAATCCTTCATATTTCTAATTATTCAGTTCATCCATTGCTACCAAACGCTGCCTCCCGTATACGAAATATTTGAATACGATATGTAGCTTAATGAATCATAATGGACAAATACTGAACAAATATTAAAATATAAAGTCTTATTGGACGCTTCTCCTTATTTACATGCCCGAAGGTTCATGGCCTTTCATATACTCTTTATATAACTCACTCATTTTTTCGGGTACCGGAATGTTTAACTCCCCCAGCAATTTTTCTTGTATCGTTTCGTAAAATTGATAGCATGCTTGTTTTTTATTTTGCTCAATTAGAAATTGCAGAAGCAAAAACATATACTGCTCATTATACTCCTCTATTTCCAACATCTTTTGTAAACAGCTTAATTTTAATAATGGATTTATTCCCTTCGTGTCCGCTACATAGGACTCCAGCACATTTACAACCGTTTGTTTTAACCGAAGTCTTATTCTGATTGCCCATGAATATTCTTCAGCTGCTAGAAAATCATCCTCATAGCAATTTAAAATTTGTTGGATCGACTGTTCATCATGCTGCTCCCTCTCTATCAACGCTAACAATTGCTCGTAATCGCTGCCTATTTTCATTGACAACTGATAGTGATTATTAACCAGTAAAATGGGATTGTCACTTCCATACTGCTTGAGGGTTTTTCTTAATTGATATATCGTGGTGTGAAGATTTACACTCGCTCTTTCTGGTTCAACCTCTGGCCATAAATTTTCCATAATGACGACATTTAATAAAGGCTTTTTTTGATGAAGCCATAGAAACAAGAACAGCTCGCTTACTTTTTTTGTGCGCCACTTTACCGTTTTTTGCTCAGTATCCAATAATTGAAAGCCGCCAAATACACGAACATAGAGATTTGCATCTATAATGTCAGTCTGTGTTTCCCTACGCGAGTCATAAATTTGCTGTGCTTTGATCATCGCCTTTTCTAATCGCTGCTCGTGAACCGGCTTTAACAAATAATCTGTAGCTGCAACGTCAAATGCGTCCACCGCAAACTGAGAATGTGCCGTTACAAAAATAAGTTGTATCTGTGGATATTTCGCTAACATTAATTTCGCAATCTGCAATCCATGAACATCAAGCATCTCCATATCCAGAAAAACAAGATCTATCTGTTCCCGTTCAAAAAGATCAAACGCATCCATAGCATCAGTAAAACTTCCTTTCATGCAAATCGAAAATTGTGTTAGCTCCTCTAGCACAATTGTCAATACATCAATTGCTAGCTTCTCATCGTCAATGATGACTATGTTCACTCCGTTCATCTCCCGGCAATAAAATAATGACCGTCGTTCCTTTTCCTTCTTCACTATATAGACGCAAACTTGCACTTTTGATTAGCTTGAACTTTTTCAATGGATTTTTTAGACCAATTCGCGAATGGTCCCCACCCACTATTTGCTGCAATTTATCATTCGGGATTCCTACGCCGTTATCGTCAATTTTAATACGAATCAGCTGTCCATCCCGCTTAATACTAATTTCAACCGTGCCTCCTTCTTTTTTCTTCGAAATTCCGTGAAAAACGGCATTTTCAACTAAGGGCTGAAGAGACAATGCTGGAATTTGTATATCAATTAATTCGTCAATATCATAAATGACAGTCAACCGATCATCTAATCGCATTTTTTCTATATAAAGATACGCCTTTACAAGTTCAATCTCCTCAGAAATAGAAACCATACTGTTACGATAATGAACATTTAGCTTCGCACGAAAATAAGTGGATAAATAGTAGAGTGCTCTCCTCGTACTTTTGATATCTTTATAACTTAACGCAATAATTGTATTTAGTGTGTTATATACAAAGTGAGGGGTCACTTGGGCGTACAAATAATTCATTTCCTCCT
This sequence comes from Paenibacillus sp. IITD108, assembly GCF_036541265.1. NCBI lineage: Bacteria > Bacillati > Bacillota > Bacilli > Caryophanales > Paenibacillaceae > Paenibacillus > Paenibacillus sp. IITD108. The sequence continues at coordinate 55,808 of NZ_JAZHCT010000009.1, forward strand.
CTATTGCATCAATAGAAGATTGACGAACTGCCAGCAATGAGCGAATACGTACCAGCAAATCCTCGGACACGATCGGTTTTAACAAATAATCATTCGCCCCGCTATGCAAAGACAGCATCAGATCTGAATGCTGCATAATCGATGTTAACACAATAATTGGCAGCTCTAATATATCGTGATATTTACGTACCTTTTTACATAATTCATAGCCTGAAATCCCTGACATCATGTAATCGATTAACATACAATCAACTTTATGTGTATTTAAAACTTCCAAGGCATCATAACCATTATCAACTGCTATAAATGTATATCCACTTTGAGTTAAAGCGTCAGCAAGCTGCTTAATACTTACATGATCATCATCAACCACTAAAATAGTCTGTTCATTCCCCTTATAAAAGAGCGGCAATTGTAGCGAATGCAATGTGTTGTCTGTTGTAGAATCAGTAAACTCATCGATCCTGGCAAGCGGCATCGTGAAGGTGAATACCGAACCGACACCAAATATGCTGGTGACATCAATTTGACCGTTTAGCTTTTCAACAATATTTTTAGCAATACTAAGCCCTAATCCAAAGCCCCTTCTTTCATTCTTCACTCTATAAAAGGAGTCAAAAATATATTCTAGTTCTTGTGGAGGTATCCCCGATCCTGTATCGCTGACTTGAATGACCATATGTTCCCCGCGAACCTCTGCAGTGACCTCAATATGGCCTTCGGCAGTATGCTGCAGCGAATTATACAGTAAGTTGTAAAGCACCTGCTTAAACCGCAATTCATCCGTATACATCGCAGGTAAAGAATCATCAACCGCACTAATAAGTCTTATCGGCCCATGATTCGACAGCAAGCTTTGGATTTCATTAATGACTTCATTAATGACTGCAATCGGCACAGCCCGTGGAGCGACACTCACTTCACCTGCCATATGATTGGATGAGAACAATAAATCCTCTACTAAAAAACCTAAACGTTGTGTGTCACTATGAATAGATATTATATTTTCTTGCTGCTCACGTTTTAATGGACCCTTGGTTCCTTCCATTAAAGATTTCGATACATTTAATATTCTATTTAAAGGTGCCTGTAGCTCCTGTGACGTTTTTATTAAAAACTCATCCTTCAATTGGCTATTTACATACAGTTCTTCCGATAATTTTTGCGTTTTGCTAAAGGAAGCATTTGCTCTAAAGCTAAGCAGTGACGCAAAACTGTAGAGTACGAGTACAAATAACAGTAACTCGCTATAATTCATAGGCAGATCAAATAAAAACTTAACAACCATTAAAATGGAATAGCAGCAAAGCGATACTAAAAATATTAAAATATAATGCGCGCCTTCTACTTTTTTCATGAGTACACGAAATAAAACAAATAAATTGTAGAGTACGACTGGAATAATTGCACTTACATAAATAAGCTGAAGTAATACAATAGCTCCCGTCCCATTATTGCTAAAAGGATCTGTAATCGCATATATAAAGAAAACAGTGCCAAGTAAAACATTAATTCTAATAATCGCCCGTTTTTTAATAAATTCTGGATACATCGCGTGTACAAAATAAGTTAAGCTGGCAGCTACAAGAGGTATAATACCAAGCTGTAATCGTATTTGCTCCGAAACTCCCAGTGATGGCATAAATTGAAAAAATATTTTTTGATTGATAAATGACATGTAAAGACCTAATAATAAGATGAACAGTCCAAAAAACAACTCTTCTTTTCGTTTTCGATTTTGATTATAGGAGATTAAATAAATGAGACCAAATATCATATAGCCGATTGATACCAGAGCATCCAATAACAGTTTTTTATTATAATGATTTTCGATGGCGCTTTTTGTGCCAAACTCCACCTGAAAAAGAATGCCTGCCTTTGAATAATTGTAATTGGCTACATGAATGACGATATCAAGCTGCTTATTTTCACTTACTGAATAAACTGTGTATTTATCTGCATTTTCAACACGAAATGTTTCAAGTGTAGGACTTGGATTCCCCCTTGCACCAACTTCTTCTCCATTTATAAAAATGCGATTGGCTTGCCGTATTGTACGAATGTATAAGCCGTATTGTCCTTCGACAGGTACTTCTACAAGGAGATGATACGTTCCAACAGAGAGCCCTTCCTCATTTGGTTCAACAAAGCTATTCCACTTGGAAGGTACATTAAGTGCTGCTCGTTGTTGTTCAAATTCTCTCATCTCCCTACTCGGGGGGATCAACACATTGGGATAAAATGCCCACTCTCCATCCAATTTTATAATGGACCGCTTCTCTAATTGCCCAATATCAATGGTGGCAATACCATCCTGAACAACTGATTTATGCTCAATATGAAAAAAGTTTTGATTACCCAGGTAAAAGACAATCGTAAATAGCGTAATAATCACTGTAATCAAGCTTATATTTCTTTTCATGATTAAGCCTCCTGATTTTTATGACTACTCTATCCTATTCGATATTCTCTGGACAAAATCTGATCAATTACAGTCATAACTTCAATATATCACGGCTCAATTTTCACTACCAACATTGGGTCTCTCTCAAATATTCTATAAAAAAAGAGAGCGTCCGATGAAGGACTACTCTCATAACCACCAACAAAACCGTCCATATACGCTCTTCAATGTTTATGTGCTAGAATGTTGACAAGCTTACCAAAAGGGTCGCGGACAAAAAATCGCCGGACGCCCCAAGGCTCGTCCACAAGCCCATATTCGATTGAAAATCCGGCATTCTTCATTCGTTCAAACGCAGCATCGACATCATCGACTTCAATCGATAGATCAGGGGTAATCGTATCAGATCCCCCCTGTGAAGCAATACTAATTTGAATGCTCATCTTCTCATTTGAACCATAAGTTTTAATCCATCCATGATCCATTAACAATTCAAGTCCGAGCACGTCATGGTAGAAGCGTTCGGCTTCCGCGATATCCTTCGTATTTATATTGGCAACGATTCGTTTGACCTTCATTTTCAACCCTCTTTTCTTTTTGATGAAACATAACTACATCTTTCACGTATATCCCTTTAGTTTCATATTTTACAGATAAATGATAGAGAATCCTATAGACTATTTCGGAGAGGTCATGTGTATGCTGGTTTTGAAAAAAAGAAAGTGGGTTTTATGGTTATCTGTTTTAATTCTTATCATCGCCCTCCCAATTACAATTTTCATGCAAATAATCATTCATTCTAATGTACCAGAGCTTGCAGAAGGAAGCATTGAGCAGCGGTATGCACAGCAAGGAAGCTATCAGGTAAAGGTAGAAGAAGTTAAGAGTACCATCGGAGAGGCTTTATTTAGAATATACTACCCGGCATTTCAAGGTGACGAAGCATACCCTATTATTTCTTGGGGGAATGGAACAGGCGCCACGCCGGATCGTTATGATGAGCTCTTAACCCATCTTGCTAGCTGGGGGTTTATTGTAATAGATTCCTATAGCAAGACAACAGGAACAGGCAAGGAAATTGTGGAGGCTATTGATTATTTAAGAAATGAAAACCAACTGGCAAACAGCTTGTTTTACCAAAAAATACAAATGGAGCATGTTGGTGCAGCTGGACATTCTCAAGGGTCTACCGGGGTCATTAATGCGCATACCAACTATACAAGCGGATCGTTGATTAAAACGGTTGTATCCATCGCTCTCCCGGATTTGAAGCATTGTGATCCGGAAGATGTGTACGATACTGCACGTATTACCGTTCCTTTCCTCATTATGGGCGGTACACGAGATTTTTTAATCTCACCGGTATCAACAAATCAATTAGCCTTGCATAGTACGAACGCAAGCACGCCTGTTATGATGGGGATGGCAAAAGGCGCAGCCCATACAGCGATTGAAGGTAATGGCGGCAATCATAGGGGTTACTTGACGGCATGGATGAGATATCAGCTGCTTGATGATCAGGAAGCCATGAAGGCATTTCATGGGGAATCTTCCGAGATGATGCATAACACAAATTGGGTGGACGTTATACAAGCAAATATGGATGATAAGGTACATCATTAACAAAAACTACTCCCTAGTGGGCAACCAGCACTCCACATATGCGGGGTAGCGAGGGTGCTCTGGCGTACGTCTGACTTCCGAAGGTCTTAAAGTACTTCCTTATGCAAAAGTGGATGTAATAAATATCAGAAATTGGTTTCCATACTCCATCAAAACTTTATAGAGATGAAAAGCCGTTCTGGAAATATGACCATCATTATATCTTTCTTCAACCGTTTTTGTTCAATGTAAGTATTGGGTAGAATCTTATAGTTCTCAACCAATTCTACAAATTCCCTATAATTTAATACTTCCATTGTCTGCAACACCTTTTATTCTATTGGAATTTCGTGATACAACTCGATTAAGTTTCCTGCGGGATCTCTGAAATTAACGCTTCTTATCCCATATTGTCTAGAAATCGGCTCCGACATAAAGATGACTTTTTCCTTCAGTTCAAGAAATGCCTTGTCTACATCATTCACCTGAAAGACAATTACTGCCCGATCATTAAAATGATCGTTTACAGAATAAGAACAGTCAATCGCATCAGCCATGGATTTTCTATCATAAAGAGCGAGTGTGGTATTACCTGTATTGAAATCGGCATATCTGCCCTCTTCTGTTCCCCAAATGGGTTCAAATCCCATCACATCCCGGTAAAAAATAAAACATTCCTTAAAGCAATCCACGAGCAAGCGAGTATGGGTTAACTCCATTTCTAATCTCCCCCTGACCTTAATCATTATTACAATTCAGTACTTATTCGATGTATATAGGTTTTTCCCTCTTTTTGGTTTTGTTACAAAAAATACGAAAAGAGGCTGATCCTCACGGACAACCTCTTTTTCTTCATCACAGAGCCAAGGGATTTTAGCATTACTGTCACATCTCATCTGTTTGTTACGAACCATCAATATTAGGCACTCCACATGTGTGGGGTGCGTGATATTGAATGGAAAAATATTGAACTTTAAAGTACCCTGCAAATAACTACTTAATTAGTATGCCCCTAAACCTTATAATGCACTTGTATCTACTTTTATTCCCTGCTCGTCAAACACTCTCTGGGCGGCTTTCAATGCATTCAACACTCTTGGGAATCCAGTATACGGGATGAGATGTACAATACAACCGACAATTTCCTCAGAGGTTAAACCAACTGCTAATCCGGTTCTTACATGCATTTCAATTTGCGGTGTTCCTTGAGCAACAAGGGCGGAAATGGTTGCAATCACTTTTTGCTTTTTATCTAATCCAGGACGTGCATAAATATCCCCAAACGCGAATTCAACAATAATTTTCTTTAAATCAGGAGCAATATCTTCAAAAGCCTCTCCGATATCCATATGACCCGTTGGCTTTTCTTCCGTCGGTATAGTAAACTCCTTTATCGTTTCAATACCCTTTTGATAGCGATCATGTACCATGATAAAATCCCCTCCATAAATGTACGTTTATTTAATGCAAAGAGTGAAACATATAGTAACATCAAATTGCATTATACCATCTTTATAGTTAATGATAGTAAATGACATCGGTTGGTGAACTTATTGGAAGGGAAAGCCCTGTTCAATATTCCATTCGTTGATGCGACAGCTCCCAGAAGCATGTCATACCTGCGAATTTTTATTATTGCTATGCCATGGCGGTTGTCGACACCTCCCCAGATGACCGGGCAGGATGGTTGTGTTGCCAATCGAGCAGTCGTTTGGCTGTGTCCATATCTGTAACGAGCACATCCAGGCACTTACTCCTGAGGGCGGCGGCAATCGCTTCAACTTTGTCGTCACCAGCGGCGATGGCGATCACGTTCGGAATAGCCTTAATATCGTCTATCGTAAGCCCAATCATCCGTGCTTCCCCATCGTCATGCACCCTTTTTCCGTTTTCATCTAGGAATGACGTAGAAATATTGCAGACCGCACCCTTCATTTGCACCCCCTTCAACTCTTCGTCACTGAAATATCCGGAACGGACGATCATCGCCTGTTCCGTAACCTGACTGATCCCGATTAGCGCTATCGATACCTTCTTGGCAGCTTCCAGCACGTCGAAAATTCCCATTTCGTTCAGAAAAAAATCTCTGACCTGAGCTGACGTGACAACAGCTGGCGCATTCAGCAGCAGATGGTGGGACTTAAAGCGTTCCGCGAACACACGCGCGTTCGAATTGGCATGCCAGGCTCCGCCGTCCGAGCCAAATCCGCCGATCATCGGTACGAACTTGACATCTTTCCTGCCGGTGTAATGCAGCTCATTGGCGACAGACGCGACCGTTCGTCCAGCCGTGATACCGACAACGTCGCGATCCTTGATCACACTTTCGAGCAGTGCCGATGCGGTGCGAGCGACATGCAGTTCAATCATCTGTTGGTCAGCGTTCGGAATATGTACGACGATGACATTGTGGATGCCGAACGTCTCCGCGATGGCCCTCTCATATGCCTGCTCCTCCGAGTACGGATTGCGGATACTAATTTGCACGATGCCCTCCGACTTGGCGGTTGCAAGCATTCTGCTGATCTGCGGGCGAGAAATGCCGATACGATTCGATATTTCCTGTTGATTCATCCCGTCCATGTAATACATCGTACTGACCTTGACCAACAGCCTCGTCTTCACTTGACTCGCATCATTCACTATTTGTCGTGACCTCCTTCCTCTTGAACATTCGGAATACGTACAGAGATCAGTCAAATACCTGTAGTAGCTCTGTTTTTGAAGAAGGCGATAAGCTGTGAATGCTGTTCTCTAAATTCTTTAAATTCTTCTCAATATAACCCGAATCGATACCCGGCGGCGCATAAATCGAAAAAAGAACCTTTGTAGTGGATTCGGTAATACGACTTTCATAGTCTGGTCCTCGTAAAATGCTGGATATTGCACCCGTTTGGTCACATAGTGCCATATCTCCCTGATCTGCGGTAACTTTTTTACTAGAAATAGATCGATAAGCCTCCATGCCGGTTGCAGATTTTAGCAGCAGCGGAAATTGCAATTGGTCTAGGTCATAACCGGCAGTAAGCAGCATACTGTCAAGTTCCGAAATAAACATCGCTTGTAACAGTCCTGACTCGGAATGCAAGTCTTTTTTCCCTTTTAGTACGGATTCCAGTTGTGCCAGAAGATGATAGCTGTAACCGAATTTCTTGTAATAAGCAACGTACGCCTGGACAGGGTGGATCTCTTTCAATTCTTTTCTGTCCAGATGCGAATACTTTTGGCGTAATCTATCAACGACTTGCACCAATTCCTGTTCTTCATATGAGCCAGAATAGGATACTTCCCGCATGATCAAGATCCCCATTTTTGTCCCAGGATAGGTAGTTGTAATGCTTTTATCAATTGAAAACATCATATCCTCCTACATGTTTATCGTTTATTGACCAGTTGCCTGCCGATGCGGTTGCCGCTGCCGATTTCCGATCATCAGCATACTGGAAATAATCAGGAATCCCCCGGCCCATTGCGCATAGCTGATTGCTTCTCGCAATAATAATAGGGATAAGAGCATCGAGGTCAAAGGAATCATCCCGGAAAAGGCGGCGGTCGTATAAGCATCACAGTGTTTGACGCCGGCATAGAAAAACACAAAAGCCAGCGCGGTTACAATCAGGCCATACCATATTAATGCCAGCCATTCATTAAGCCCAATCATCTGCAATGCTGCAAAAGGTTGTTCCATCAAAGCCGGAATGATCGACAACACAAAAGCGACTGCAGATACGATCAGCGTCTGCACCATCGGATGAATGGGTATGCCTGTCTCATATAGCTGCTTTGCCCTGTGCCTTCTCGAAATGATATTAAAGGTAGATTCACTGGCCATAGCGCAAAGGATGAGCACATTCCCTCCCAAATGCTCTGCCGAAAAGGCAGCGGAATATATATTTACTCCCGCTAACAGAACAATACCCATGACCGTACAGGCAATACCCGCCGCAGTCCAGCCGGAAAGCATTTCCCTCAGGACCAAGTAAGCCAACACAGCTGTGATTGCAGGTGCGGTTCCGGTTAAAATTCCAGCTTCAACCGTACTTGTCAGGCTAACGCCCGACAGCAGGAAAATGCGAAACAAGAAGATGCCAAAGATGGCTTGCAGAATAAGCATTTTCCAATCGCCGTTCTTGAGCAGGCGAATCGTTTTCGCTGTTTCGACCCCATAGAATGGCGCTAAACATAGAAGCATGATTCCCAAACTAACAAAGGTCACCGTAAAGCTGCCCAGCGTCTCGGAAAGGATATAGCCTGTAATAACCGAAGTGCCTGCCAGTGAAAAGGCAAGCAGCAAATAAATTTTTCCCTTGATCTTGTTCATCTCCAACCTTTGCCAAGATATTTGATTAAAGCAGACTGCCAAGTATAATTATGTTGTACGAACTGGATTGTTCATAGTGCCAGTATAGCCATTATTTTAGGGAGCCAGTTGGAAGGAGCATTCACATGTGGGGAATAGAGTTGCGTTATAAAGATGAGATCAGCTTGTCCCGCCAAATATTTTTAACACTAAAGCAACGTATTTCGACAGGTCAGATCGCGCAAGGCGAAGCTCTTCCTTCTACACGCGAGCTAGCAAAAGGTTTGGGCGTTTCCCGAAATACGATTTGTGAGGCGTATGATATGTTATGGACGGAAGGCTTTATTGTCAGCCGTCAGGGAGCGCCGTCGCGCGTCGCGGAAGGGCTGCATATTACGCCAAATAAAACCGTTCTGATACAGAAACAAAAACCAGAACGGACGCCGATCCGCTGGGACTTTAAAACAGGGAAGCCGGATTTAACCCTTTTCCCCTGGCAGCTTTGGAGTCAAATGATTCACCGGGCCACAACTCATTTCCCTGTTCAACAATTAGCCTACGGCAGCCCGAGAGGATATGAGCCTTTATGCGAGGAAATCGCCCATTGGCTGCTGCGCAGCAGAAGTATGGAAGTCGATCCGGAGGATATCTTTATTACATCAGGCGCTACACAGGCTCTTCGTCTGCTTGTAGATATTCTTAATAGGGATGGACATGCCTTTGCCCTGGAAAACCCGTCACATCAAGCAATCCGCACCGTCATAGAAGGCAAGGGCTCCCCTCTGCACTGGATGCCGGTGGACAGTCAGGGCGCGGATATTTCCTTGCTTCATGACCACAAGCTTTCGGCAGTCTATGTCACTCCTTCCCATCAATTTCCGTTAGGCGGCATTCTTCCTGCCGGGCGCCGCGCTGCATTGATCCGTCTCGCAATCGAGCAAGATTTTTATGTGATTGAGGATGATTACGACAGTGAATTCCGCTATTCCGCCGCTCCGATCAGTCCGATTTATGCCATGGATTCGTCTCGCGTCATTTATGTAGGTACGTTCAGCAAGACGTTATTCCCTGCTCTACGGTTAGGATTTGCGATTGTGCCCAAGCCGCTGCAAGCGAGTTGGAAGCATCACCGGATGTATATGGATGTGCAAAATCCCATTCTGGAGCAAGCCGTGCTTGCTGAATTTCTAAAACAACGAAAAATGGATAAGCATGTCCAGCGAATGCGGCGAGTCTATGGTGAAAAAAGAAGCGTATTGCTGCGCGCTGCCCAGCGCCTTTTCGGAAGCTCGGTCCAGCCTTGGGGGGATGCCTCCGGCTTGCATGTGGCGCTCCAGTTTCCGGGGAGGGCATTCGGGGAGCAGTTTGTACAGGATTGCAGGGAAGCAGGCATCCGATTAGCTTCGGTATCGCAATATTGCCCCGTTCAAAACGATCATATCGATAAGCTTCTTGTAGGCTACGGGCATTTAAGTCATATGCAAATTGAGGAGGGGATGGAGGCGCTGTACCGTTACTTAGAAACTGCGACTTAAAACTACTATAACGGAACTGTGGAAACTGTCGATTAATTGTGGGCAACAAGCAATAGTTGCCCACAATTAATCGGCAGTTTCCTGAGTTCCTTTAGCTTTTTTCGCTGCTAACATTCTTTTCAAAGCTATCAAGCAGTGCACGTACTTCATCTGTTGACTTTGTACTCATCATCTGATGTCTTAATTCGCTAGCCCCGCGAAAGCCTTTGACATATACTTTGAAGAAGCGCTGAAGCCCTGACATTGCACGCGGCAGCTCTTCGATATATTGATCATGAAGATCAAGGTGCAATTTAAGAAGATCCAGGTATTCTTCCGGACTATGCTCTTTTGCTTCTTTTTTAAAAGCAAACGGATTATTAAATATTCCACGACCAATCATCACGCCATCTATTCCATATTGCTCCGCAAGCTTTAGCCCTGTTTCACGGTCGGGAATGTCTCCGTTAATGGTTAGAAGAGTATTTGGTGCTACATCATCTCGTAACTTTTTGATTTCTGGAATCAACTCCCAATGCGCATCCACTTGACTCATTTCCTGCCTTGTACGTAAATGTATGGAAAGGTTCGCAATATTCTGATTTAATATATGCGTGAGCCACTCCTGCCACTCGTCTACATCCTTGTATCCAAGTCTTGTTTTCACACTTACAGGCAGTCCTCCAACTTTTGCTGCTTGGATAATGTCTGCTGCAACATCAGGGCGAAGAATAAGGCCGCTTCCCTTCCCCCTTGATGCAACATTTGGAACAGGGCAACCCATATTGATATCTATGCCTTTAAACCCCATCTCCGCCATCCCGATACTCATTTGACGAAAATATTCAGGCTTGTCCCCCCAAATATGTGCAACCATCGGCTGTTCATCTTCTGTAAACATCAAACGTCCACGCACACTTTTATGTCCATCTGGGTGACAATAACTCTCTGTATTTGTAAACTCGGTAAAAAACACATCAGGTCTGCCTGCTTGACTTACCACATGGCGAAAAACAACATCCGTCACATCTTCCATTGGTGCAAGCACAAAAAATGGTCGTGGCAAATCACACCAAAAATTTTCTTTCAATTCAAGCTCAAATCCTCTCACTATCTATTTTATAGCCATATGCATGGCTGCGACGCCGCCACTATAGCTTTTTACATCTACTTTGGAAAATCCCGCTTCTAAAAACATTTGTTTAAGTTCTTTTTTATTTGGGAAATCACGAGCTGATTCTTGTAACCACGAATATTCATCGTAACTTTTGGCAAAAAACTTTCCAAGCAAGGGCATAATAAAACGCATATAAAAAAGGGAAAGTTGTCTATAACCAATTAATGTTGGTTGGGATGTTTCTAAACAAACTACTTTTCCGCCTGGTTTTGTTACGCGATGCATTTCCCTTAACACAGTTAAATATTCTGGTACATTTCTTAAACCGAAACCAATGGTTACATAATCAAATAAATGATCTTCAAAAGGGAGTTCCATGGCATTACCTTGGATAAATGTAAGTTGCTTTAAAGCTCGTTGCTCTTGCTTATCTTGTGCAATCTTGAGCATGTTTTCGCTAAAATCTAATCCAATTACTTCTCCGCGCTTTCCAACAGCATCTGCTAAAGCAATCGCCCAATCCCCAGTTCCTGTGCATACATCGAGAGCTTTACTCCCTTCTTTAACATTCATTTGTTCCATGACATCTCGACGCCATGCGATATGTCTCTTAAAAGTGATGATAGAGTTCATCGAGTCGTACTGAGTCGATATCTTTTCAAATACACGATGAACCCTTTCCGTCTTTGTTTGTTCAGACATATAATCCCCCTCTTCCACGAATGCTATATCAAAAGAATACAAATATACCAGCCATAATTGCACATTCTATTATGAACGTTAGTTTAGGAAAGTATGATGAAGGCGAAAAAGTTATTTATTTTCAAAACGTACTACGCCGTAGCTCATAAAAATACTGCACAACCGAATGCTTTAACTTCATCTTCTCGGACATATTTAAAATTCGTTTTTTTCCAACTCGTCTGTCCACCAAAGCTAGAATATTCAATAAGATATCATTGCTCTCTATGCTTTCCTCAATAGAAATGGATAAAAACTTATTGGCTGCAACGATAAAATTCGATTTACTTAATGATGTCTGTGCCGACAAAAGCTCCTTTGCATATTCTGATATTTTTCTACTTCTTGCAATTACTTTTAGACGATCCTCCGGAACCATCCCTTTGGTTTCTTTTCTAATGGCTTCAATTTCTTCATTATTGATAGGAATTTGGATATCTGGATCATTTTTAATCTCCAGTTCCGTCTGATACCATCTGATTAAGTTAGTTACATCACTCATATTGAGTACGTTCTTTTTATCTACTGTAATATAACAATTTCCCGCTTTATCAGGTAAATAACGGTAGCTGGTTGCACGGTATTCAACCCTTCCAATTAAAGCAGGACAAAGAAAACTCTCCAAATTTTGTTTCAATTTACTCCAGGACATGTACTCCACCTTGTTCTATATTAATAACTACCTATTGAGGCAGTCTCTATTATCCATAATACAATAACCTACACACAATTCTCTATGTTCGAATAAAAATACCATTGTTTTAAACACTGTTGCCTTTTAATCGTTGGTAAACGTGCAGCGATTCACGCATTCGCCCAACACAATAACGGATCGCAATGCCTTGTTGAATGAACCATTCCGATTTTCAGTTAAAGCTAGAAACAAATAAGGAGAGACAATCGATAATGTCTCCCCTTTCTGTTATTTAATTAGCTTATTTACAGTGGTCAACAATTCATCCAAAACTTCACGATCGCCTTCTTCTATCCGTTCAATAACACAACTTCTTAAATGATGTTCCAGCAGTTGTTTTCCCAGCCCATTAAGAGATGCATGGATCGAAGAGATTTGATGTAGCACATCATCACAATACGTATCTCGTTCGATCATTCCCTTCACCCCGCGCACTTGCCCTTCGATACGATTCAATCTTTGAATCAAATTTTTTTTTGTTTTTTCTGAATGATGACTCTTCCGCTCTGTGGAGGATGTATGGTCGCATGAGGCGGTCTCATGGTTGGTATTACTCATTGGAATCAGCTCCTTCTTATTAAACATTAACATCCCCCCTCCCCCTATGTAAAGGGGAACCAGACGTATCGTAAATAAGACATTGCGGGGAACTGGTTACTGGCGTGTATTCACTGGACAGTCAACTTATGCATTTTTCAACAAACCGCTTATTTCATTGAGATTTTCCGCAAAGCCGACGAACACTTTATCGCCAATCACAATCGTCGGCACAACTTGTTTTCCGGTCAGGTTCCAGACTTCTTCTGGATATTTAGGATCTTCTTCGCAGTTTAAATCCGTATAAGGGATTTCATTCTCTTTGAAGTAGCGTTTGGCGAAATTACAGTCACTGCAGGTTGGGATTGTATAGATTTTTACGGGTACTTCCATGTTCGATACACTCCTCACTTATCGATTATTTTCCAGTTGCAAATGTAAATGATGCTTTAAAATGACTTGCTGTATTTTCCTTTTCTTAAACTTTTCTTTCGAACCGGCCTATTCGAAGGAAGATACCGTTCCTGCTTACATTTTCATATTGCTGCTATGCCCAGGTGAAAGTTTGGCTTCCGGATCAATGTAAACTTTGGCATTGTTAATGGCAGTCGGCGCTTCTCCGAAGCCAACGGCAATCAGCTTCAGCTTGCCTGGATAAGTCGAGATATCTCCGGCAGCGAAGATGCCGGGTATGTTCGTCTCCATTTTCGTATTGACAACGAGTGAACCGCCTTCGACGACAAGTCCCCAATCTCGGATCGGTCCCAGTGAACTAACGAAACCGAAATTGATGATGACTTCATCAACATCGACCAGTGTCTTCGTTTGGGTCTTCACGTCGGTCAGCACAACCCGCTCGATGCTTTCATCTCCATGCAGCGCCGTGATTTCGGCAGGCACGACAACATTGACTTTTGACTGCATAAGCAACTCGACGCTATGCTCATGAGCCCGAAATTTATCACGGCGATGAACAAGCGTCACCCGCTCTGCGATCGGCTCAAGCATCAGCGACCAATCCAATGCGGAATCACCGCCGCCGCTAATGAGCACTTTCTTGCCGCGGAATCGCTCCAGATCGCTGACGAAGTAATGAAGATTCGAATTCTCGAAACGCATCGCTCCCGGCAGTTCCAACCTGCGCGACTCGAAGGCACCGACACCAGCAGTGATGATGACGGCTTTCGCCTGGTGAATGGCGCGATCCGTAACAATCTCAAAAGACCTTTCACCGAGCTTGCGCACAGCCAGCACCTTTTCCTCGAGTCTGACATCAGTTCGGAACAACTCCATCTGTTTCTTTAAATGATCGACAAGCTCCTGGGCTTTCACTTTAGGGAAACCGGCTACGTCGTAGATATTCTTCTCTGGATACAAAGCTGCGAGTTGGCCGCCGAGCTGCGGCATACTTTCTATTAGCGTAACCGACATCTGTCTCATGCCGCCGTAGAAGGCGGCGAACATACCAGCAGGACCGCCTCCAATAATGGCTACGTCCGATTTCGAGATCATTTTTTCATACATTCTTTAGTACCCCCGAAGCATTTCTTTCTTCTTTTAGTAAAATGGCTTATCAGAAATCATGATCGAATCAGTGGGGCATCCGTCTAGCGCATCTTGCAAGTCATCCCACAAACTTTCGTCGATCGCCGATATCCCGCGATTGTCGTCTCCCTTGAATATGACGTGGGCCAAGCCTTCATCATCGTAGTCGAAAATATCGGGTGCCGCCGCTCCACATGCTCCGCATGCAATGCATGTGTCCTTGTCCACGCATGTATATTGGGCCATCTTATACGCTCCTTCGCGTTTTTCTCCAGTATGATTTAACAAACCCGGTCAAAGCTCGACCGGGTTTCCTCTTTTAAGCGCTAAATTTTCCACAAAGCCGATGAAATCGTATTATCGATATATTATACCAAAACGGCATTATATCCTTTTTTTTGAATAGCTTCCTGAATCTCAAAAATTTGAACTTTGGCTTCATCAAACCGAATATCTACCGTGCCCTGCTCAAAATTAACGCGACCTTCAGCGCCGATTGCACTGATCGCGCCTTCAATTTTCGGAACGCAAGAACGGCAAGTCATGCCCTGTACTTGGACGGTTGCTTCCTTCACTAGTTTTCACCTCCTTTCTTTGGCTTCCTTTATCCTGAAATTTGTTGCAACTGCTCTAACGAGATCCGATCTACAAATTTTTTGAACTTTTCTTTACCTTTAGCATGTTCCTTATAATAATCAATGATGGCCGTAATGGCGGGAATAAGTTGTTCTTCTGTGACTCCCTCGCGAAGCAACTTGGCGAAGGAGGTTTTAAGCCCCTTCGATTCACCGCCAACATAAATATTAAACTTATCACGCATTTTGATAACGCCGATATCCTTAATGAGCGGTTCACTGGTACCTAATGCGCATCCGGCATAGCCGATCTTTAGCGGTGTAGGTGTTTTAATGCCAGCTATTGCTTGATTCAAGGCTTTGGCCGTTTCAAGCCCCGCTTCTTCGGCACCTTTACAGAAATTGCAGGCAATCAAACTCTTGGTTACAAATCCGGCAGGATTCACTTCAAGACCATTACGCTCAAGTTCTTCCTTGATGGCTTCCCTTCGTTCGATCAGCACTTCTGCATACAGCTGTTTGAAGGTGGTCATTTCCACCTTCGCATCTGTGCCTACAATAGTGCCGATTTGGACAAGTTGGTTTGGCGTGAATAAGCTGCCGCCAAGTTGTATCGCTGGACTTATGGCAATTTTCACTTTTTCACCCACTACTATCTACTCCTCTGTTCAAACTTAACGAATCACTTTATATCAACTACGAAAGGTACGGTGAACACTTTTCCTTGATGTTGAAATTGTCCCCAGATTTTATACGTACCGCTTTTTGGGAAGGAAGTCATAAACTCAGCCTTTGGTCCAGTCGCCTTTTCGTCCAACGGATGGACATGGAGGTATTTCTCCGCGTCATCCGATAAAACAACGACGTGACCAACAGCGCCCAAATATTGCTCCAGGTTGCTGATCCCTTTATTCGTTTGCACATCTGCAATATTAAACGTTAGCGTGACTTCGTCTTGTGCCTTGGTGCTACTTAACGTAAGCTCGACTTCTTTGCCATCAACAACTTTCACAAGCTTTTCGTCTGCATTGATAGCTTCGTGCGCTTTTTCTTCCCCTTCTACCTTCACCCATTCACTGAGTGTAGTGCTCGAGCCGCCCTTTGGAACGAAATCCACAAAGAGTTTGTAGTCCCCGCCTCCGGGAAACGATGTATCAATAGAAAAATTTCCGTTCCCATCAAACTCAGGGTGAATGTGATTAAAGTAAGAGAGGTCATGGTTAACAACGATGAGATGCAGCAATTTTTCATGACTTAATTCATAATCATTGACCACATTGCCTTTGGAATCGGCGATTTGAATGTCCAATTTTGATTTTTCGTTTGCTTTTGCTGTTCCTGAAGCGAATGAAAAAGATGGCTTGTAGTTGTCTGCTGGTTGTTCACTAGCACCGTGTCCGCCATGCTCACCATGTCCTGTACTTGGAGCTGCTGAATTTTCTTGATTCTGATTGGTACCTCCACTTGAATGTGCGTCTTCATTGGGGGTCCCGCAAGCAGACAATACCCCGAAGGCTAAAACGCCTGTTAAAATAAGTATCATTTTTCTCTTCATCAGAAAATTCCGCCTCTTTTCAAAATCATTTTTAGTGTCGCACTTTCACCCGCTGTAAACGGAGTGCGTTGAGGACAACGGAAACCGAACTCAGTGCCATCGCTGCACCAGCAACCCACGGCGCCAGCAAGCCGATCGCAGCAATCGGAATGCCTAACGTGTTATAACCAAGCGCCCAAAACAGGTTTTGCTTAATATTAGTCATCGTTTTACGACTCATGAAAATCGCATCAGGAATGCTTGATAAGTCGCCGCGCATCAAGGTGACATCTGCCGCTTCCATCGCCACGTCTGTCCCTGTGCCGATTGCCATGCCAATGTCTGCTGTTGCGAGGGCTGGTGCATCGTTGATGCCATCTCCGACCATCGCCACTTTTTTGCCTTGCGCTTGCAATTTTTTCACTTCTTCCGCTTTTCCTTCAGGCAGAACTTCAGCACGTACATGGTCGATACCGACTTGGGCCGCGATCGCCTTCGCCGTCCGTTCATTGTCGCCTGTGATCATGATGACTTGAATGCCCATCTCCTTCAGACGGCTCACTGCTGCCTTCGACGTTTCCTTAATCGTATCCGCCACCGCAACCATACCTGCATACCGGTTATCAATCGCAACCAGCATGGCGGTCTTGCCTGCTTCTTCCAAACGAGACATCGGTCCGTATGCCGCCTTCGCATCGACTTCGTACTTTTCCATTAGCCGGCGTGTACCGATTAGCAATTGTTTCCCTTCGACAACCGCCTGGATTCCAAATCCCGGAATCGCTTCGAAAGACTCTGTTCTCGGCATCTCAATATTTCTTGCCTGAATACCTGCCACAATCGCTTCCGCAAGCGGGTGCTCCGAATTTATCTCCGCCGCCCCGATCAGTCTGAGAAATTCCGCCTCACTGCCTTCGGCTAAAACATCTGTCAATTCCGGCTTGCCTTTCGTTACTGTGCCGGTTTTGTCGAGAATGATCGCATCGATCTTATGCGTCTGCTCCAGATGCTCTCCTCCCTTGAACAAAATACCGAGTTCCGCCGCGCGTCCCGACCCCGCCATGATCGATGTCGGGGTTGCCAGTCCCAGCGCACAGGGGCAAGCAATGACGAGAATGGCGATTGCTTTTTCCAAAGCGCCTGCAAAATCGCCTGGGGTGACAAAAAAATACCATACTAGGAAAGCCACTACTGCTATACCCACGACAATCGGAACAAATATCCCGGAAATAATATCCGCTACCCGTTGAATCGGCGCTTTGGAGCCTTGCGCTTCTTCCACGACCTTAATAATTTGTGCAAGCGCCGATTCTTTGCCGACTTTCGTTGCTTTAATCCTAAGCATGCCGTTTTTGTTGATCGTGGCTCCGATAACCGCATCGCCGACTCTTTTCTCTACTGGGAGACTTTCACCCGTGAGCATCGATTCATCTACCGACGACACGCCCTCAAGCACTTCTCCATCCACCGGTATTTTATCTCCCGGACGGACAAGAACGACATCTCCTGCAATAACTTCATCAATCGGAATCGTTAGTTCTTGGCCATCACGAATGACCAGGGCCGTTTTCGCCTGCAGCCCCATTAACGATTTAATCGCTTCAGAGGTCCGGCCTTTCGCGTTTGCTTCAAACAGTTTCCCCATAATGACCAGCGTAATCAGAACCGCACTTGTCTCGAAGTACAAGGAAGGTCCATGATGCATGCTGTCGCCCATCGCAAACCAATCGAGAGTCAAGTACAGGCTGTAAAAATAAGCAGCCGAGGTTCCAAGTGCAATCAGAACGTCCATATTCGCACTGCGATTGCGCAGCGCCTTATATGCGCCTACATAAAATTGTCCACCAATATAAAATTGCACCGGAGTGGCCAAAATGAGTTGAACCCAAGGATTCATCAGGAAATCCGGCATGTACATCCATGAGGTGAACGAAAAATGAGCCACCATTGTCCATAACAATGGTAAGGAGAAAATCGCCGAAATGAGTAATTTCTGTTTCTGCCGACGTATTTCATTCAGGCGATGGTCGCCTGTGCTTTGATTTTCCTGCTTGACCAAGGCTTTATAGCCAAGCTTTTTGACTTTGCTTTGCATATCCTCGATCGAGACTTCGCCTGATGAATACTCGACGCGAGCCGTTTCCATCGCAAAGTTTACAGTGGCGCTTGTCACGCCCGGCATCTTGCTTAGTCCTTTTTCGATTTTGTTGGCGCATGCAGCGCACGTCATGCCTTCGAGGTTAAATTGTGCAACTTCCGTTACCGTACCATATCCAAGCTTTTTAATGGTTTCTTCCAAATTCTTTCGATCCAATTTTGCTGGATCGTACGTTACGTTTGCTTTTTCCAGAGCAAAATTGACGTTGGCTGAGGAAACCCCCTCCATTTTATTAAGGCCCTTCTCAATTCGATTTGCGCACGCTGCGCAAGTCATACCCGTAATTTGCAATGTTGATTGCTTTGTCTGGGCGGCTGTAGCTTCCACAAAATTTCACTCCCTTGTCGTTGAATGACTTACACCACTTCGTAACCCTGATCTACGATGGTTTCCTTAATCAGCTCGATCGAAATTTGATTTTCATCGAACGACACATCCACCAAGTTGTTCTTCAGATCGACCTTTCCTTTCGCCCCGATTTCTTTAAGCGCTCCCTCAATGGAATTGACACAGTGCTGGCAGCTCATACCTTCAACTTGCAGTGTTATGTTTTTCATTTCCCCTCATCCCTTTTCTTCACTAAAATGTTTAATGTTAGTAGCATTTCATCCGCGATCGTATCATTATTCTTTAGGCCGGTGTTTGCTGCGTATGCTTTCAGGTGATGCGACAAGAGCACAACTCCAACTGCATTCAAGGCAGAATGGACAGCCTCAAGCTGATTTAAGATTTTATCACAGTACTCATCTCGCTCCACTTGCCTCCGTATCCCCCGGACCTGCCCTTCAATTCGATTCAATCTTAACTGAATGGAAAGCCGTTCCTTCGGAGTCATGTAACTTGATTCTTGATTTTTAGGAAATGATGCCGTCGACTCCGTCTTATTCATTCCCACCACCTCACAATTAGTATACCCTCCCACCCTATATTAGTCATTTTTTTTACTGTACCCCCTCTCCCTATATACTGATTCAAAGAAAAAGCAGCAGTCGCTGCCCAACTTACTTTATTAACTTGTTCATGGTGACCATAAGCTCTGTTAACACTTCAGAGTCCCCTTCCTGGATCCGCTCGATAACACAGCTTTTCAGATGATACTCTAATAAAAGCTTTCCGACCCCATTCAAAGCAGATTGTACTGACGAGATTTGGTTCAACACATCGTCACAATACGTATCTTTTTCAATTAGCCCTTTTATGCCGCGTACTTGCCCCTCAATCCGATTCAATCGGTTTATTAAGCTGTTTTTCACTTTATCCGAATGATGACTTTTTCGTCCATCTCCGTTAATCGAGCAGCAACTCAAATCATTTTCACCTTCATGCTCATGCATTTCTGTATCCACGTTCATATGATTCGCCTCCTCGATCTTTATTATACTATACCCCCACACCCTATTCAATATACACTATTCAAAATACCCATTAGGGATTGGAGAAAATTATTCAGCGGAAATCTCCAGCCAAACTATTCGTTTGGCCGGAGATCTGTCGTAATCACATTACTGCCGGACCGTTTGCCCCCCCTTGCTTGGGCGAACGGATAAAGAGTAATGCCAGAATAGCCCCTGCAAAGGCCACTACACCGGACCAAAAAAATACTTGATGAAATCCGGCATTCAAAGCTGCTATTGAATCAACTCCTCCTTGGGAAGCTGTTGTAGAAGCGGCGATCGCAACCATAATGGCCAAGCTAATTGCCGAGCCGATCTGGTAACTGGTATTGGCCAGGCCAGATGCCAGACCCGCCTCTTCCGGTTTCGCCCCTGACATGGCTGCCATCGTTGCAGGGACATAAGCAAGAGACATGCCCAACGCTCCCAATAACGATGCCGGGAGAACGTTCGCGACGAAAGTGCCGTCTATAGGAGTATTTCCCGAGAACCACATCATTGACGCACCAAGAGCGATTAAACCGATCACTAAATTAGCTTTTATGCCAAACTTCCCGATCAATTTGCCTGCAATGAACATCATGACAATCGCAATCAGCATCGTCATCGGAAGCAAAGCAACTCCACCGGCAAAAGCGGAAAATTTCAAAACCTGCTGCATGTAAAGGTTGAGAAAATACCAAAGTGGAATCCATCCTCCGGAAAGCATGAGGAGCGCGATATTTCCGGCAGCCAGATTTGGCGCTCTAAATATTCGGAGCGGCACGAGAGGTTCTTTTTTAACAGCCTGAAGAATGAGAAAGAGAATGAACAGACCCGCTCCCGAAATGATGGTCCATAGAGTGGACGGCGATCCCCATCCATTATGTTCTGCAGTTACAATGCCGTATACAACCAATATTAGAGCAGCTGTGACGAAGATGGAGTCCACGACATCAATGCTTCCTTTTCGGCGCTGCCCTTTCGACAATAGGGACGGAGCTATCAATAAGGCCAGAATACCGACTGGAACATTGATTAGAAACGTCCACGTCCAACTCAGCCATTCGGTAATTACTCCTCCAAGAAACACGCCGGCAGATCCTCCTGCCGCTGCTGAAGCACCCCAGAAGCCGAGAGCCTTGCCCAGTTCCGTTTGCGCTTATAGTCCCTCTAACGTTTTGGTCAGTCGTCCAAGCTGCGGAAGATTACTATGAGCATTTCATCTATACAACAGCGATTCGGTGGCTGCGATTCATGCTGCTGGGTATTTCGTTCCTGCTCCCTTCACTATATGTTGCAGCCACCACGTTCCATCCGCAGTTAATTCCAGCGAGTTTACTGCTTAGTATCTCTGCCGCTCGAGAAGGCGTTCCTTTTCCGGCCGTTGTAGAAGCGTTGTTGATGGAAGTCATGTTCGAGGCGCTTAGGGAAGCCGGCATCCGTTTGCCCAAACCGATCGGTTCGACGGTCAGTATGGTTGGGGCATTGGTAATTGGGGAATCGGCAGTGCGTGCCGGCATCGTTTCGGCGCCCATGGTCATTGTCGTTGCGTTTACAGGTATAGCCTCGTTTTCTATTCCCCGTTATAATTTGGGGCTGGCTTTTCGAATTTTGCGGTTCCCGCTATTAATCTTGGCGGGCACGTTAGGTTTTTACGGAATTGGCTTCGGATTAATCGCGCTCCTTATTCATCTGGTCAATCTTCGTTCGTTTGGAGTCCCTTTTCTAGCCCCGGTTGCTCCCCAGATTCCCGGAAATTTAAAGGATGTTCTGTTCCGTTCGCCGCGCTGGGCTTTGAATGCTCGACCAACCTACCTTGCAGGAAGGGATAAAAAACGCATTCCAAAAGGGCAAAAGCCTGGTGAAAAACGAGGGAGAAGCGAATAGGCATTGAAAACAAGTATCCGATTAGCCATAGATAGGAGCGCGCTTGCGAATGAAAATATCCGGACTGCAGCTTTTCTGGCTGATCCTAAATACGATAACCGGCCTTGGTATTTTGTTTACACTGTCACCAGCCATTGCCGAGGCTAAGCAAGATGCTTGGATTTCCATCACGTTGTCTGGAATAATCGGGCTCTGCATGATGATCCTCGCTGTAAAGGTAAGCCTTCTTTACCCCGAGCAAACATTTATACAATATAGCCAGACGATATTAGGGAAATGGTTAGGGAAAATTCTCGTCATTCCTTACTTTATGATGTGGTATTCGGTAAGCGGGATTATTTTACGCAATTCCTCCGAATTTATTTATGTTGCGCTGTTTAATGAAACTCCTTTGACCGTATTATCGATCGTCGTGTTAATTTTGGCGATTTACGTTGTTTATACGGGAGGCCTTGAAGGAATCGCGCGTTGCAGTGAAATGATGGGCTCATTTATTGTGCTTATGCTTTTGGGCACTTTCGTTCTTAGCATAAATCAGTCGGATTGGCAGCAATTAATACCCGTCTATGCGGATTCCGGTTTGAAGTCCATTTTGAAAGGGGCCGTTCCCCTCGTTGCTTTTTATGGCGATATCATCTTGTTTGTCATGGTGTTTCGTTTTCTTGCGGATTTCCGTCAAGCATTCACACGGTCCATGTGGGGGATAGCCGTTTCCTCTATTTTGACTATCGCAGCAACGGCGATGATCATTATGACATTTGGGCCGACGCTTCCCTCGCGAATGTGGTTTCCTTTTTTAAGTATGACGAGGTTTATTTCCGTCTTGGGATTTATTGAAAATGTCGATATCTTTGTCGTGATCATCTGGATGTTTTCTGTTTTTATCAAATTGTCTTTGTACTTGTTTGTCACCATTTACGGAACCGCGCAGTGGCTCAATATGAAAGATTGGAGAAAGTTGATTTGGGTTGTTGTTCCAATTATATTTCTTTACTCGCTGTTGCCAAAAAACATTGCGGAGGTCGTGGTAGATTTCCAACAATCTATGATACCTCGTGCTCTGCTCATCTACGCATGTGTCTTTCTCCTATTATTATGGATTGTTGGGCTGATCCGCCAAAAGAGATCCAACAAGAAGGTGAGCCCGCAATGAAATCAATACACTTTATGAATCCTGTCCTATTACTCTTGCTCATGCTATTGACGACAGGTTGCTGGGACCGCAAAGAACTCAACGACCAGGCCATTATCACCGCCTGGGGATTTGACTTGAACGAAGATCAAATGTATACGGGGATTGCGCAGTTTGCAATTCCATCAAAACTAGGCGTCGGTGAAGGGAAAAGCCAGGGCAAGGCTTTTTTTACCGTATCGGGAAATGGGGAAAATATGTATGATGCCTCCAAAAATATGCGGTTAAAACTATCCCGGCCTTGGTTTGAAGGGCATAGCGGGGTAGTCCTGATCGGGGAAACATTAGCAAAACATGGTCTTGCAAACATTTTGGATGAATTAGGCCGGGATCCCACTGTTCGTCTGCGAAGGGACATAATGGTCTTAAAAGAGGGCGCGGTACAGGATTTTCTCGAATTGACGTATCCGCTGGAGCGTGTATCCGCTGATGCTATTGTCAAAATGCATGAGACAGCTGGATTAAAGGCCAATCGCACGTTGCGAAACTTTTATATGGCTGCTGAGAGCGAGGAGAGCAGCCCTTTCTTGCCTGTGATCGAGATGAATGACAGTTCTTCCAAGGGAAGCTCTGAACGAACAGACCCAAAGATGAAGTTATGGGGGTTCGCTATTTTTAACAAAAACTCCCGGCTCGCCGGATATTTACCCATGAATATGGGTTACTACCAGCAATGGATCAAAGAGCAATTGAAATCAATAATCATCACTGTAGATATACCTGGGGAGAAGGGAAACGTCGTGGTGGAGGCAAACCATTTGAAAAGTAAAATCGTGGCATCCCCGCTGGGCTCGAAGGTGCATTTTCTCGTTACGCTTAGCGGAAAGGGGAAAATTCGGGAAAACAATACTCGTTTAGACTTGGCTGTTTCTAAAAACATCGCTCTGGTCCAGAATGAATTAAATACACAAGCCGGTACATATGTCCATCAGATCATAAAGAAAGTGCAACCTCTCGGCACAGACATTTTCGGTTTTGGCGAAGCTTTTCACCGACAACATCCGTATAAGTGGAAAACATTAAAACAGGAATGGCCAGAGAAATTTGCAGAGGCGGAAATTTCCGTTTCACTGAATCTGCAGATTCAAGAAACAGGATTAATAGGTACACCATATATTTTGAAAAATAGAGAGATCAAAAAATAAAAAGGGATACTTAAAATGTCATTGGAGCGAAGTACGGTGTAAAGACTGCCATCATGCTGTGCGCATCGCAAAAAATCTCCCTTGGATCATTCCTAAGGGAGATTTTCCATTTCATTTACTGAACAAGCTCTGTTACAAAATTTTTGAATATGGTGGCTACTGCTGCTCTGTCGGCATTTGCCTTTGGTACGAATGTATTTCCGCCAATTCCGCTTATCATGCCATAACTTTGAATTGTAGTCACTGCATCCTTCGCCCAATCGCTCACTAAGTTTGCATCTGCAAAGGCTGGCTTGTTTGTGCCTGCTAATTTTGTACCCTTGTACTCCATATAGTTATGAAGCATCACAGCCATTTGCTCGCGAGTAATAGGTGCAGATGGATTAAATTTTCCATTCCCCATACCTGACACAATCTTTTTATCAGCTGCCCAGGCAATTGCAGCGCCATGCCAAGCATTCTTATCAACGTCCACAAATACTGATGTATTGTAGCTGGTAAGGTCTGCTCCCTCTATATTTGCAATGACCTTAGCAAACATGGCTCGTGTCATTTCATTATTCGGTGCAAACTCATTCTCGCTTATCCCATTGAAATACTGTCGAGCTGCTACAAAGTCTACTGCATCTGCAAACCATTGTGTGCTTAAGACATCTGCAAACGACACTTTATTGTAGCCAATAACAAAGCTAGAGAAGTGGTTAACCGTCATCTTTACTGTACCAGCCTCTGCATTGTATAATCCCATGACATGTTCAAGCTTTCCGTTCTTGTCCAGATAATATATCACAATAGCGTTTGGATTCTCACCTTCGCGTAATGTGTACGGAACGGATACGCTCGCTAAACCGCCATTGAAATCACTGATCTCTTTATCACCGCTTGTTACTGTAAAATCGAATATCGGTCTGTCTGCAATCCGCTCTTTAGTAACTCCGGACACTGAAAGCGTGCTCGAATCAACAATGCTGGCAGAAATCTTAACATCGGCCTTAGCCGCTTTTTCAATTGCTTTTAGAGTTATATCGTCAAACGTGATGGTTGCAATTGGTGATGCAATTACAAGCGCTTCTACCCGAGCTTCGGCTAATGCTCTAATCGATTGGTTTGGAATCATCACTTCAACTGTTTTGACATTTGCAACAGCTTCTACTTTGATTTCAACAGTGGTTTCTGCTCTGTTCGCAGCTTCCACGAAAGCAATTGTTTCTGCTAATGCTTGTTCAGTTAGAGCTGCTTTAGCTATGCCGCCTTCAGAAGTTTGTGTTAACTCGGAAGTAACGTTGATTCTGTTCTGATCTACTTTCGGCGCGCCTGGTGTTGGAGTAACTGTTCCAATGTTATCGCCTCCCGGGCCGCCACTTTCTTTATAATCAGATGCAATAGAACCTATAGATAAAGAACCCGATTTTTCTCCATCTTTAAATCGATATACCGGTCTTTGACCATTTTTTGTGAAATTTGCCTCTGCGATTGCAAATCCTTCATTATTGGCACTAATATCGACACCACTTGCTGGCATGATATGAATAATTTCCGGATTTTTCTCTCCATTGATTGATATTTTTGCTGCACGGTTATTATATCCATTATCTGCAACAACCCACAATACATTTTCATAGGTATCATAGTCGAGAGCCATTGCTCCGCCAATTTTTCCGTCAATATCAGCAATTTGTACAGAACTTCCATCCTCGTTTAAAACATAGGCATACACATGTCCATTATCCTCTAATGCCACAAAGAACACACCATTTGCAATGGCGTTCGGATAATTAGCTGCATCAAAAACTGCATCCGTGTTTTGGTCATAAAGCTTGCCATCAACATTTGCATTTGATACCCATTCTACAGCTTCAATCCCCATATTGGCAGAAACCTGTGGTAATGAAGCGGTTAAATCCCACTCCTGCAAGGCAACTAAGTCATTGTCTTCTATACGTGGATCAACTTTAAAAATCACATTAAAGTTAACGCCTTTAACATTATTATCACGTTCAGAAGCAATATAAACAAAACCATCTCCATCTACTGTAATTCCTTCTGCATCCGGACTTGCTGCTTTTTCATTGTCTGCATCTTTTTGGAATCGAACACGCTTACCGTTTTCAAAGCCTTTTGCAAAACTTAACTCTCCATTTTTAGAAACGTCCAAAATCCAAAACTTACCCGTACCGTTATCAACCGCATATAATTGGCCATTAAAGAAATCCAATCCGGAAGAATCCTCTAAAAATGTTGGTTCAAGGTCAAAAATCACAACTTCGCCATTACCTGGCCATGCAATAACATCAGGAATACCTTCAAATTTATTTGCTGCGCCAGGTGTTGCTTCCTTTGTATTTCTATACTCTGTTCCAGTTAAATCAGGATACAGTCCCCAGGTAGGATTTGTATGATCTGGCCATGTTGTGCTGGCTATTAACCTCTCATTTTCAAATAGGCGTACAGAATCATCCTTTCCAAGTCCAAAACCAAACTCTTCTTCTGTCAATACCAAAAATCCAAATGCTGGAATCGTTGTACCTTCAGGAAGAACATATTGATGTGCATCGTCACTGTCTTTCATTACTATTCCCGAAATATCTAAAACTTCTCCTGTTGGATTAGCAAGTTCTATCCAATCAGGTCCCTTATTCAAGTCATTTGACTGTATTTCATTTAAAGTAACAGGATTTGTTACAATATTCGCTTTTCCCTTAGTCGAAGTGGGAAACTCTATTAATTCGCCTGTTCCATCTGGAATTCGCGCGTATACACCATTTGCATGGACTTCCCACGAATACTCTGCAATGGACACACCATCCTTATTAAAAATAGTAACTTTATCTGCCTTCCCTAAGCCAAATGTAAAATGGATATTTTGATCAAAAACATAAAACTCACCTGGTTTAAGAACTGTTCCATCTACTACAGGCGTTATATCTGCAGCATGCCCTACCGGGTCATCATCATATAAATACCAGCCAGATAGATCTACGGCTGTTGTTCCTCTATTAAAAATTTCAACCCAATCTGTTTCATCATCGTTAGACTCTACTTCATTGATGACAATCTGAGGTGCATACCAATCGTTTTTTAGTCCCTTTGTTTCTTTCGTTAATCCAAACGAACCGGTCCCATCCGGATATCTTCCGAAAGACGCCACTGCCTCATCGCCTTCATAACTTGCATGCTCAGTCCATGAATATTCATCCAGTAAATTTCCTTCGTTGTCATATACACGAATAGAATCTCCTGAACCAATACCAATTGCTGCTGCGAACTCACCTGGAACGTAGGCATCTGTCTGATCATCATATACTTGACCAACCGTATTTGCCTCAACCACAAACAATCCGCCTGCTTGCAGTTTTGTTCCTTCTTCAAATTTCCAACGATGGTCATTAGAATTGTCACGAATTTCATAACCAGAAAGATCCATCTCTTCTGTTCCTAGATTAATAAACTCTACCCAATCATCCGGCGAAGAATTAATCTCATTAATTAGTAATCTATGTTTAGGCAACTCTTCTTTTTCTACAATATTTAACTTGCCTTTGGTTGGTTCCTGATCAACAAATCCTCCTGTACCGTCTGGAACCCTTGCATATGTGCCAACTGCATGACCTGAATAAGTATAAAAATCCAATAACGTATTGCTACGATCATATAAGGAAACTGTATCCTCTTTTCCCAAGGATAGATTGTTTAACAAAACATTATGTTCAATAACCAGAATTTCGCCAGCTTTTAATATAGTACCTTCCTCAATACGCCATTCCTTATTTTCTGCCACACGCTCTAAATCTTTATCATCTGTAACAAACCATCCGCTGACATCTATATCTTCATTGCCAGTATTCATGATTTCAATCCAATCTATATCTGTCACCGGATCATTAGATTCAATTTTCATTAATAAAAACTGTATTTTCTGCTTCTGATGCCCGTACATACTGCATTGGAAGTAATAGCATGGATGCAATAATTAACACATTTAACATACTCATTGCTTTTATCCTTCTTCTCATTTTCACTGCTCCCTATTCATTTTTATGATTAAGCCTTATTCCGAGCCACTATTTCAATGATGAGACATCATTGTAAAATTCAAATGTACTTTATGTAATAAGTTTGTTAATTTTGCAAACTATCACTTTATTCCATCTAAAAAGAGGTGCCACTGCCATCAAAAATGGGATTCCGACCGCTGTTGTAGTCCAATTTTTATGAATAATTATCCCTGTTAAGGTTACACTTGGCCTACAAAGGCGGACGCTGCCGCTTCTCCATTCCCATTCTTGCTCTCCGTTCCCCCTTTCTCAAAGACAAAAAAACAAGATGCCGGAAGCTAATAGCCTGCATCTTGTTTTCTATTGGTTGCTCTATTTAATTAACACTTACCTCTTTATTTGGATTCAAGTAACTTTGATGAAGATGTTCACATCTTTCAAGTTCTTTCTGACACCATCTGGTGCCAGACAAACCGCATCATCAATGTCTCCGCCAATATCTGTATCAAGCAATACTTTTTCTATTTTCTTTACCTTCTAGCAGTGGCGTTAGTGCTTCATTATACATACGTTTCCAGTCAATGCAACGGCGGCATTTTTGCTCCAATGAGTATGTATCCCAATCGTTATCAGGAACACTAGTAATTGCAATCATTATGGATGGTAAAGTATACCATGTCTAATTTTTTTGCTATAATCGATTGTATTCAGCATTTGATTTCTCATAATTGTGATGCAATATTAGGTATAATTTATTTAATAAAGGAGAGATAAGGTGTGAGCAACATATCTATTGAAAAGCAAAGGAAAATTTCTGCAACAACCAAGACAGTATGGAACGTACTTACTAATCCTGACTTCATCAAACAGTGGTTAGGGGTAACAGTTAAAACAGATTGGACTATAGGAAGTCCGATTACTTTCTCATTCTCATGGGAAGGTAAAGAATATGAAGACA
This sequence comes from Paenibacillus sp. IITD108, assembly GCF_036541265.1. Taxonomy (NCBI): domain Bacteria; kingdom Bacillati; phylum Bacillota; class Bacilli; order Caryophanales; family Paenibacillaceae; genus Paenibacillus; species Paenibacillus sp. IITD108. The sequence continues at coordinate 85,082 of NZ_JAZHCT010000009.1, forward strand.
AAGGTCACGTCCTTAAATATGAATTACAGAGCATTTTCTCATATGATTACTGGAGTGGCTTTTCAGGCACTACTGACAGTCCGGAAAACTACTCAATCATAGAATTTAATCTAAATAACAACGGTGAACAGACAACACTGAGATTAAAACATAGCAACTTCTCTACCCAAACGATGTATGAGCATTCGGACAAAAACTGGGAAGATACTTTAGATGTTATTACAAGGTTAGCTGAGGAATCCAAAAGGAACAAAATCACCTATCGGTGACCTAACCTGCCATCATCGTGTGCAAAGAACAAACGATGCGATGTTATTTGCGGTGCGGACATCCATGACCGTTAGAACCAAAAAAGCAGTCTTTTTGTTGTGTATGCGGACACTTATGACCATTAGAAGAACATTCCGCCGAATTTTCTAGCTTTTTTCCCGCTAACGGACTTTTCTGTCCGCTAGAAAGTGGAAGTTGGCGAAATATGGGCGCTAAGGGACATCAGTGTCCGCATCATTAGGTCAATTCGAGCTCGACATACTTATCCACAATTTTATCCGATGCATAATTTCCTAAACAAGAACAAAATCACCTATCGGTGACCTAACCTGCCATCATCGTGTGCAAAGAACAAACGATGCGATGTTATTTGCGGTGCGGACATCCATGACCGTTAGAACCAAAAAAGCAGTCTTTTTGTTGTGTGTGCGGACACTTATGACCATTAGAAGAACATTCCGCCGAATTTTCTAGCTTTTTTCCCGCTAACGGACTTTTCTGTCCGCTAGAAAGTGGAAGTTGGCGAAATATGAGCGCTAATGGACATCAGTGTCCGCATTATTAGAATCAATTCGAGCTCGACATACTTATCCACAATTTTATCTGATGCATAATTTCCTAAACAATTAAAAAGAGGGGCTGCCGACCCTTTTCCATTTCCACCCATACATCTCATATCAATAATCTTTCCTCGCTAACAGTGAGCAGCACTCCACATGACTTGAGCATTGATGGCAGACAGTTGGTGTATTACCTTAAGCTAAGTTTTCCGGCGGTTTTGTCGCAGGAGCCGGTTTCTGGCGATACTATAGTGCTTGATGATGAAGGTAGTGGTGCGGTAGCCGAGCAAGTTATAGCGGTATCGCGGACAACTATGTCAAGAAAGCGACCAATCGTCCAACTCAACGAAAGGGTTAGGACTTAACGAAAAGATACGACGGTTGGCTTCATCCTGAACCTTGACAATACCGGCATTGGTCAGGACGCGAAGATTTTTGGAAGATTGAGGCAATCTAGGTCCCAGTCTACGAGTCATTTTGAGCATTGTTGTTGCGAATGCCAATATCACGAATCAAAATGGTTCCTTCATTTGTTTTATCAAACACAAAGCTGAATTTACTTAATTGTTCGGGTTGAAAATCTGGATTGTTCTTTTTAAATTCAATTAATTGGAATGCAAAGTTCTGAAACACAGGCTCCTTGGTTGGCATTAGAGATGCGAATGGAAATTTAACGATGTTTCCAGCGAACATGGGAAGTAGATAGGATTCACTACTGAGGGATAAGGTTGCTACATTGCCGCGCTTGTCTTCAGCTGTTAAAGTCAGGTCAATAAGTGAATCTTGATCTATTAGCTCTTGTTTCTCATTCACATCCGCCATAGAAAAGACAATGGAACTGTTATCACTTATAACCATATGTTGAACTGGTAAAACAACCGTATAAGATGGAGTATCAGTATCCGTCATGTGGGTCCATCCAAGCTTTACTGCGCTATACATGTCAGGCCCATATTTCATCGCTACTTTTTCCTCTTTCCACAACTTTAAGTTTTCTCCGATTAGTCGACCGCCTGAAAGTGTTGTCGTACCTGGATCAATATCTTCTTCAAAGTTGCTTATTAAGGTTGTTTGCGAATCCATATAATTGCTAATATACATCGTATTTGGTAACCAATCACGGGCATAACCAATATCCTGGAAGACTGATCGATAATCATTATTATCTTTAAGTGTTGCGTCCAGAAAGGATGAAATCAATACCTTTGCTGCTTCCATTTGCTCCTCCTGAGTGATGAGCTGCTTCGTATTATAAAGCTTGTTGCTAAGCCCTATACTGTCATTCTTTCCCCATATTGTGTTGAACTGACCATGATTCATTCCATACAAATACACAGATGCTTTAAAATAATCGCTGCCTTCCGTAAAGTCGATTCGATTATATTGGTTTAGCGCACTAAATGAGATGACATCCATATCGTGAGATCCGTGTAATGCTAAGTAGTTCAAATCCTTTAGAGATGTGGATTGGCCTGCCGGTTTATACTGTCCGTCTGTACCTGCGATAGAGATGATGGAACGGATACTGAAATGATAGTCAAATTTAACATTTCCGTCCTCTGGGTAAGCTGTCATCTGATTAAACGCTGCAGCTGCCGTTATCGCTTCTCCACCGCGCGAATGTCCGATTAACGCAATTCGGCTCATGTCGACTTTCCCATTGAATGGATTGTCCTTTGTCTCGTTCCACGCCTTCCACACCTTCATATGCTCGAGCATCAGCCAACCTCTTGCCGAATTTTCATTTTTGAGCGATTGGAGGAAGAGGAGATCATCAAATGGAGATGAATTGAGAAAATTCTCGTCTATCGAAACAAATATGTAACCACGACTCGCAAGCAGCTTGCCTAAATAGTCATATCCCTTATCTGAGTAATCCGTTGCAATATGATTTCCGTGAACAGTAATGATCAAAGGAAAGGGACCCTCACCATCTGGATACCAGACTTGCCCATTTAGAGGCATTTGGTCTGAGCCGAAACCAAATGTTTTTTTGCGAAGAGTTGACCAGTTATCAACAAATGCAGAACCATCTACCGATTTCGTCACAAGGGACGTGCTTTGAATAAATTCTTTTCTGTAGTTATTAGCACTGCCATAGGTCAATGAATTGATCTCATAAGTACCTTGCAACGCTGGGTTTGTCATTGCAGTAAAATAGCGGTCTGCTGATTTCATTTCTTGCAATCGAAATGGGCTTGCGGGTTCAGAATTACCGTTATCAATCAGCCAATACCCAATGATGACAATAAAGAGCATTGAAATAGCAGCTAATATCACTGCTGCTGTTCTAGAAAAAAGCTTTACCTCGCGATAAACACCTGACTTCCATCGGTATATTAGGGCTCCTAATACGGAAAGTGCGGCAATGATTGTCACAGATATAATTAATCCAACCTGCAACATACCGATAAAGCAGAGTGTTAATAAGAAAAAGGATACGAGTACTAACCATATGTAACGTGTAGGAACACGCTTTGTGAGATGGAATGCGCCAGCCAATATACCAGTAATACCTACTATAACAATCAAGGATATTGATGTACCGATTAGAACATCGACGTATCCACGTGACCCCATAAAAAAGTAACTTTGAATGAAGAACATTATTATTGCAATAATGGTTATTGCAATAGAAGCACCTTTCCACCCTGGAGTAAGTAATTGAAATCGCTTTGTAATTTTGCTGAATCTTTGTTTAATTGGCGTTTCTTTTATTTCATGTTGTATCATATTGCCACCTCATTTATAGTTTTTAACTATAATATAACACACTAGCGCTGCATAACCTTCGAAGATAACTGCAAGTGTAACTATTAATACAAAACAATAAGCCCAAGCAGTAACAGCTTGAGCTTACTTATTTTAATATTATCGGTAAATGCGACTCTAAAAACGCCACTCCCTTACTATCAACACACAGCCTCATGCAACCTTGTATTAAGATAAGCGATGAATCGACCACACTATATCCGTACCGAAACCAAGGGTTAAATCATCGGACTCGTAATATAATTCAACTTGGTCACCTGCCTGAAGCTCGACATCTCCGGATAGCGTCACCGTTGCACTTTCCAGTACGGTCCTAAGAGTTAGAACTAACGCAATATTGACGTTCAAGATAGGCATATATCCTTTTATTAAATCAGTGTTGCCATTCTTCCTTATTGTGAAAAATGGATCAATACCACTTCCTACGCTTATATTAACCGCGGCGGCAGTCTTATAGTTAACAGTTGCATTTATGGCATACTTACCAGCGGCTGGCGCCGTAAATATACCTGTAGTAGGATCAAACGCAGGGTCTGCGTAATAAGGAGACGCCACGCTCCAATTCGTAAATTGATGGCTACTAGCAATTGATGATGTCGTACCCAAAGCAGAAAACCCTTCCGAGGTAAAAGTAGTCCCTGCTGGACCTGGATCTCCTTGTGGTCCCGCCGGACCTGGATCTCCTTGTGGTCCCACCGGACCTTGCGGTCCCACCGGGCCTGGATCTCCTTGTGGTCCCACCGGACCTTGCGATCCCGCCGGACCTGGATCTCCTTGTGGTCCCACCGGACCTTGTGAACCCGTCGGACCTGGATCTCCCTTATCACCCTTGGCTCCCGGCGGTCCTGCTGCTCCCGGATCTCCTTTTGAACCTTGAGAGCCTGAGTATCCCGAGTCTCCTTTATCTCCTTTATCTCCTTTTTCTCCCTTTGGACCTTGTGGACCCGTTTCTCCTTTGTCTCCTTTTGGCTTCTCAGTTGTTGGGGTATTAATATGGACTTGCTCATTCATACTGTCCCATGAAATTTCTAGTCCAAGAGAAGTAGCTAACGCTCGTATTGGTAAGTACAGACTATCGTTGATTGATACTGGATAAATTATATTTTGATTCGTGTCCAATAATTGAACGGGCTTGCCGTTAACATAGATTGAAATGCTGGATTTCAATACTGATACTGTCGCGCCTGCTTTCATCCCATTTTGGTTGTTTGCAGAAGCCACTGTTATCGTTGAATCAGTGGTAATGTAAACCGCTCGTTCCTCTTGGTTCCAGCTAATGTTGAATCCAAGTAACTGAGAAGTTGCCCGAAGGGGTAAATATAATGAGTTATTAATTGAAACCGAAAGAATATCCGCTTCTGTTATCTTGCCATCAACGTAGATTGGTGTATTTTTCACCTTCCCTTGCTTACTAACTGTTCCCGCAGATACAGGTAAAGCTGATACGCTGAATACAATTAATACAAAAACAAGTAGTGCTAATAAGTTTTTTTGCATCACTTAATACCTTCCTTTACTAGAATTTATCTTCACTCACGCTTGTTTATCCTACCCTTCTAACACCGCCTCACAGAAATGGCGTCTTCAATACAGCATATTTGAAGTTTTATCACTTTTCTGTGATTCTGGTAACAAAAATAAGAGAGGATTAAAGAGTTAGCAACGAGCATATCCTTATGATTTTCGGTTGTATAAAAAAGAAGAATTGGCAACTCAACTTTCGCAGCTTGAAATCGACAAATAAACCTTGATGTTTACTCAAGCGAATCTGTCACTTTTCATTTCTTTCCATCAATATTACCACTTCCACATGAGCTGTCTGCGGAAACATATCCACTGGCTGTACCGATTCAAGCCGATAGCCTTGATCGAGCAGCACCTTGCAATCCTTGGCAAGCGTTGAAGGATTACAGGACACATAGACCAAACGCTTAGGCTTCGCAGCGGCAATTGCCCGGAGCAGCGGCAGCTCGCAGCCTGTTCGTGGCGGATCGACCACAATAACATCTGGCCTGACGCCCTGTGCCACCCATTGCGGCAGCATTTCTTCTGCACGTCCGGTATAGAAACTGGCATTGTTTATACCGCTGTTGCGTGCGTTCTCGCGTGCGTCCTCAACTGCTTCTCCAATAATCTCTATCCCTCGGATCTCCCTAGCAAAGGGTGCAAGCCACAACCCAATTGTGCCTGTTCCGCAGTAACCATCAACTACTAGCTCGTCCCCTTGCAAATCAGCCGCTTCTTTAACTGCATTGTAAAGCTTCACCGTCTGCTCGGGATTAAGCTGGAAAAACGCTCTCGGTGAAAGCGAAAACTGAATATCGCCAAGTGTCTCGCCAAGCCTATCTTCGCCCCATAATATGGTTGTTTTATCTCCAAAAATAAGCGGCGTATTGCTTTTATTTACGTTATGCGCAATGGTAGTAACCATCGGCAGCTTCTCTTGAATTGCATCAATCAACTTCTTGGCATCAGGCAGCTTTTCCTCCGCTGTAATGATAGTAAGCTGAACCTTCCCTGTCTCATATCCAACACGTGCAACGAGCGTACGGACATTTCCTTTTCTAGTGCGGCTATTATAAACAGACAATTTGAGCTCAGCCATAATGGACTTCACCTTATCGATTACTTCGTTAATAACAGGATGCTGAATGGGACAACCGCTTATATCCACGAGCTGACGAGAGCCTGCCTCATACAAACCAGTTACGATTGCTCCATCGGCTTGCCCCGTCTGAAGCTGTGCCTTATTGCGATAGCTCCACGGATTATCCATTCCGATAATTGGTCGTATTGGCAGCCGATCCAGACCTGCATAGCGCTGAAATGATTCCTTTACGATTTCTTCCTTCGCTCGAAGCTGCGCTTCATAGGTCATATGCTGCAATTGACAGCCACCGCAACGATCATACACTGGACATGGCGGTGTTTGCCGATCAGGAGAACGCTTCTCCAGCTTGATCATCGCTGCATTCAAATAACCCCGCTCAGCTTTTGTAACATTAGCAACAACTACCTCGCCCGGCAAAGCCCCTTCAATAAATACTGCCTTTCGCTTATAGTAGCCCACGCCTTCACCATTGATGCCAATCCGTTTAATTGTTACAACAATACGATCTCCTGATGTAATTTGCTCCGCCGAAATATCCGCTCTATTATGCTGATCTTTGTAAGATGTCCCTTTACGCCGTCCATTCTCCACAGCATTACGTCTCGTTCCTTCAGACTTACCTTTAGGTTTATCCGCTCGTTTTCCTTCCCTCTGCTTGCTGGCCGTGTCTCTTGCTTTTATGTCATTGTTTCCTGTTTTCATTCTGTTCGCTCCGATCAAATTTGGTTACACTCACTATAACATAGCGCTACTCATCATTCTATTCCTTCTATTATATACGCCGTTTCAAGCTTTCTTCAAAAACAGCTATTAATTACATCGTCGGTAAATTAACTGATTCCATCGTGCGAATTCTTGAAGCAAAACTGCTGAAGTGGCAGGATAGTTATCGCGGGTGACATACAAAAAGCCTACTCCCCACAAAATCAATTTGCGGAGAATAGGCTTTATTTATTTGTTACCATTTTGGCTGCATAATATGTGTTGCAGCTATTACTTTACGAGCTCTTTGGAATAACGAGCTGCTACTGCTTTTACTTTTTGCAAGCCTTCTTCGATAATTTGAGCGGCACGGTCAGGCATTGCGTTATGACCTTCGATAATAACTTCCTCTACAATTTCCATACCAAACACGCCGCCAACTACATTGCGCATGTAGTTTGTGGACATTTCAAGGGACGCCATCTCAGGTGAAGAATACACTCCGCCGCGAGCGCTGAGGAAAATCGCTTTTTTATCTGTCATCAAGCTGACCATTTGGCCTTGCTCGTTATATTTGAAAGTGAAGCCTGCTGCATATACATAGTCGATAAATGTTTGAAGCTTCGCAGGAATCGTAAGGTTCCATAGCGGATATGCAAATACTACGATATCAGCAGCGGATAGCACATCCATCGCTTTTTGCTTAGCTGCCATTAGGCGAGCTTCTTCAGCTGTAAGCTCTTGTCCAGCTTGCAATTTGCCGAATACGTTGAAAAAGCTTTGGCCAAAATATGGTGTGTCTTCTTCGAAAACATCATATACAGTCACGTTTACGCCTTCCAAGCCCTCCATAAATGTTTCGTACATTTTTGAAGATACAGCTTGTGAAGCCGGACGATCGTTAGCTTTAATTACTAGCATATTCATAGTTGATTTCTCCCGTTTTTATATTTTTGTGTGTATCTATTTTTTTGTTAGTGAGATACCTTACCCATTATAAACAATAAAAATAACTTTTTCTATAATAACGTCTAAAAACTTTGTATCAAAATATTGACAATTAGGCTTTGTTCTAACTGCAGCACAGTATTTCTCTGCGAAATTTACCTTTACTAACAGCGCATCGATCAGTAATTTGAAATCCCGCAGCCAGCAGCTCTTGATCCAGCGGCTCTACCGTAACGATGACCAGCTGCTCAGCAAATTGCCGCGCATGACGGAGCATTGACAGCTTATCGTCCATTGGCAGCACCGAGCATAAATTATAGGGCATATCTATAATTGCCACATCAAATTTTTCTTTAATGTCACGCATATCCCCCAGTACCACCTGCACATCATAATGAAAATAAGCCAGATTCTCGCGTGCGCCCTGAGCTGCCAACGGATTTATTTCACGGCCAGAAACAGCTATCCCCATTGAAGCAGCTTCCAGCAAAACGGTGCCGATTCCGCAGCAAGGATCGATTGCTTGAATGCCGGCTGGGCTAGGGACTGCAATATTCACAATCGCTCGCGCCATCCTTGTACTTAAGGCCGTTGAATATTGACGTGGTTTAGAATGGTGCTGCTGCCAAACGGCAGTATTGGCTTGCATCGCGCCGATATACCATTTGCCTAACCAGTATGCTATGCCGATCTCCAATCGCGGGCTTTTCAAATCAACCGTTCCTTTGATCCGCTGTCCGATCTGCTTTGCGAGCTCCTGCTTTTCTGCGTTTGAAGTGGGCTGCTTATTCTCCGTTGAGCTATGCGCCTCTGTTTCGTTGCTGGCTGCATCCCATACCGTAATTTTGAAGCTGGCATCCTTCAAGTCTATATGCAACGCATATTGTTCCAGCTCATCCCTGCTTGCTGCTTCATGCCAAATTTGCATGCGATGCTTCATAAAAGGACTGCGGTCCACATCTATCTCCCGCCTACTGCCTGCTACACAAAGGCCTGCTTTCATTTTGAAAGAAGCTGGAAGATCGAGCAGTCTTCTAGCCTCCAGCTCACAAAGTCCTCTTTCTTCCTCATGACAAATAAAGCTATATAAATAATCCGGTTTTATCCCGTTCATACACATCATGCCTCTCATAGATTCATGCCAATATCATCTATTATACCTCCAATCGAAGCCGGAATGGTTTGCATCCCAGCCAATTATTAACTCCTACTTAAGACTGAGAAAATTGCATTCTGCAGACGGTGCACAGCCTAACCAGACGTCCATTACAATAAGGACAGTGATATGAATAAGGAGTGGTTAGCACATGCCCGTATTAGAAGTGGAACGGCTCAAGAAATCATTCGGTACTGTTCATGCGGTAAAGGATATTAGCTTCTCCGTTGAAGCTGGCGAGATTTTCACCATTATTGGGCCTAACGGAGCTGGAAAAACAACTACGCTGGAGATGATTGAAGGGCTGCTTCAGCAGGATGATGGCCAAATTCGGTTTGACCAGCTTGATTGGTCCAAGGATAGCGGCAAAATCAAAATGATGATTGGAGTCCAGCCGCAATCCAGCGCTTTATTCGATCTTTTGTCAGTAGAAGAAAACTTGGCTTTATTCGCAACCTTTTATACAAAAACAAGACCTGTTGCAGAAATATTGGAAATGGTCAATTTAACCGAGCATAAAAATAGATACGTAAAAAAGCTGTCCGGCGGGCAAAAGCAGCGTCTGGCGATCGGGCTTGCCATGATTAACGATCCGGACATTATTTTTCTGGATGAGCCGACAACCGGTCTTGATCCGCAAGCGCGCCGCAATATTTGGGATATCATCCTGAAGCTTAAGGAAATCGGCAAAACGACCATTCTGACAACGCATTATATGGAAGAAGCTGAAAAGCTGAGCGACCGTGTATGCATTGTCGACCAAGGTAAAATTGTAACGATGGATACCCCTTCCGCACTGATTGATCGATTGACCAAGGAACGGGAGGTTCGCCTCTCCTTGCTGGACGGCATAGATGCAGCGAAGCAAACAGAAACGGTCGCGCAGCTCCATCCTGCTGTCGTACGAACAGAACGCGATGGTTCAGCATTAAAAATATGGACGACTCAGCCAGAGGAAACCTTATACGAAATATTCGGCTTTACAAAAGAAAATAAATACCGCGTGGAGCAAATATCAATTCGCGAAATGAGCCTGGAGGACGTATTTATCGCCTTTACGGGCAAGGAATGGAGAGATTAAAAATGATGCTAAAACAGTTCAATGCCATGTTTATCTCCCAGATCAAAATGACCTTTCGTGAGAAGCAGGTTTGGTTTTGGAGCATCTTTTTCCCTGTAATTCTGATGGTCATCTTCATGACTATATTTGGCGGCAGCTTTTCAAGCAGTAGCAGCTTTAAGGCGAATATCGCGATTGTAGATGCGGTGCCGAACAGCTCCTCTGCCATGCTGATTGAGCAGCTCAAGCAAATTCCCGTTTTTGAATATAAGGAAGATGCGCCTATTAGCATAGAGCAAGGGCGGGAATGGGTGGAGGATAAAAAGATAGATGCCCTTATCGTGATGCCGGAAAATGAGGGTAAAGCCAGCATTCAGCTCATCGTTAACCGCGAAAAAGAAGCTGGCGCAACTACGCAAGCTATAGCTGGCATTTTGCAGCAATTCACTCAGTACGCTAATCTGGCTGTTGCCGGCATTGAGCCTACTTATACGATCTCGCAAGAATCGATTACTACCGCTTCCGATGATATTAAATATACAGATTTTCTGCTTACAGGCATGATTGGTCTATCAGTTGCACAAGCAGGCTTGTTCGGCATGGTGGACATGGTCGATATGAGAAAACGCGGCCTGCTTACGCGCCTTCGGATGACACCGGCTCGCATGGGATTGTTTGGACTGTCTAGCATGGTTGTCCGTATGCTGATGGGTGTTTTGCAAATTATCATTTTATCTATAATTGGCGTATATGTTTTTGGCGCAACACTGCATTTCAATTTGCTGACGCTAACCGTCGCCTTCCTGATCGGAACGCTTGTATTTAATGCGATGGGCTATTTATTCTCATCCTTCAGCAAGACGATGGAAGCATATATGGGCGTTGCCAATATTACGAGTATGCTTATGATGTTCCTAAGCGGCGTATTCTTCCCGCTTGAATCCTTACCGTCCTGGCTGCAGTTCGTTCCAAAAATATTGCCGCTGACTTATTTCGTCGATGGCATGCGTGAAGGCTTGATCTATGCGGGAAGTATTATGTCCAGTACGTTCTGGATGGGTGTCGGCATTATGTCGCTATGGGGCGTCGTCAGTTTCTTGATCGCTTCTCAATTGTACAAATCAAAATCACTGGCTGCCACTCGTTAAACGGTTTCCAGCTCATTGCCTGCAAAATTCATCAAGGATAAACGGCTCCGCCGTCCTTTAGACAGGCGCGTTTACCGATGAAATATAGGAACAGGTATAAGTTGAAAACATATACTTTCCTATATTTTAAAGAAAGCTTACAGCGCCAAGCGGTTAGAGGACTGCCCCTCTAGCCGCTTGGCTTGCTGTAAGCTTTTATTTGTTAAGCATGCGATACTCGCGGCATCGGCATAGCTTCCTTGCCAAGCTCTGCCCAAGCATACTTGAGCAGCAGCTCCATTTTCAAATCCTTGAATCGTTCATCGGCCCATAGGTTATGCAATTCCTCCGGGTCCTCTTGCAAATCGAATATTTCACCATAGGTCTGATTGTAGTAAACGGTTATTTTATAACGTTCATTGACATAGGTTTTCTGATGGATCGTCGTCGGCTCATGGCGGAATTCGCAAATTACATGATCGCGTGCGGACAACTCAGGCTCACGCCATACAGCCGCTTGATCCACCCCTGTCATTGCACCTGGTACAGGCAGTCCTGCAAAGCTGAGGAAGGTTGGCGCAAGATCGACTAGCGACTGCAAAGAATTAGAGCGTGTATTAGCTGGAACGACGTTTGGATATTTGACGATAAACGGTATTTTAAGCAGATCTTCATAGTGGAAGCCGCCCTTGAACTGCAGCCCATGCTGGCCGAAGAAATGGCCATGATCGGTTGTAAACACGATTAACGTATCCTCAGCAAGTCCAAGCTCTTCCAGCCGATCAAGAATTCGCCCAATTTGCTCATCCATGAAGCTGACCATGCCGTAATAAGTCGCTACCGCCTTACGATGCTCTTCCTCCGTAAATACTTGGTGTGAATGATAGCCGTGGATCGAGAAGCCTGACTCCTCATAACTGGAAAAATCCGGTTTTTCCTGCTGTGTCATGCCGAAATGCGGAGGATTTTGGTCATGCTCGCCCGGCATTACATGAGGTATCGTTAGCGTATTAGGGTCGTACATACTTGCCCAAGGCTCTGGCACAAGATATGGCGGATGCGGATCAGGAAAGCTTGCCCATAAGAAGAAGGACTCATCCTCTTCCTTGTAGCTCTCCAGCAGTTCATTCGTCCTCTCGGCAATCCAGCTGTTGTAGTGGAATTTCTCAGGCAGCTGCCAATGATAGAGCTTATTCTCGTCCATCGTGCCCGTTGGAGCTGCGAAATAATCGCGCCAGTTCGTACAGCCTTGCTCCTCCAGCCACAACACATAATGCTGACCGACTAGCCACTCGTTCGTATGATTACGCGCCATTTCGGCTACTTCAAAACCATAGTAAGGCCCGTTGAATTTCTTCCAAAATTCGTAATCATGCAACGTGCCTCTTCCTTCAAGCGTGGGATGCTCTTCAGTAGGAGTAACCTGCTGAAAATGAGCTTTCCCCACAAGCGCTGTCCGATACTCGTCCTTACCGAGCAGCTCCCCGATCGTCGTATGCTTCTCCGACAGGCTGGTGCCCAGCGTCCATGCGCCGTGCTGGCTCGGATATTTTCCCGTAATAATAGATGCCCGCGTAGGTGTGCAGGTAGGATTCGGACAATACGCCCGGTCAAATGTAGTTCCTTCCTTAACGAGACGATCCAGATTCGGAGTCGAAATTTCCGGATTAAATGCTCCTATAGTATTCCAATGCTGCTGATCGCTTGTAATCAGCAATATATTTGGCCGCTTATTTTTCATGACACTGCCCCTCTCTTCTAGCTTCTTCATCTGCTTTTATTATAGAGAGACAGCCGATCAGCCTACAATAACAGAAGGTCGTCATTTACTTGCATTTTGTAAGGTATACAGTACAATTTAATTATTAGCCAGCGAAATATTTAAAGAGGTGAAGTACAGTGAGAGAAGAATCTGCATCCGAGATTGCTGAAAATTTTTTCTTTGTTCCTGACGAATTTGACCACCAATCTGGCTTGTGGCCAGTAAGATTTGGAAGCAATACAGCAAAGCAAGGCTACAATGTCGGTCCGCGCAGCATCCCTTATTACAGCTTGCATTTTGTAAGGAATGGTCAGGTGGAGTTTGATTATGGGACAGGAACGGTTCAGCTTGTGGAAGGCGATTTTTTTTGCATGCTCCCTGGTCATTCTTATAGCTATCGCATGCTGCCCCATACTCATCCTTTACAGATGACCTGGATAGCATTCGACGGCCCTCAAGCGAATCGACTAATGAGCTGGATCAATATCGACTTGGGTGCCCCTTTTAAACAAAAGCAACCAGCGCCTGAGCTGCAGCTTACTTTGGAGCAATTGCTGCGATCGGCACGAGGTCAGCATCCCAGCCATAAGCTGAAGCGTTGCACACTGCTGTATCGCTTATTCGAGCAGCTATGCGAAACGCCAGCACAAGAGGAACTGGAACTAACCCGAGGCCCCAATGAATGGATACCGAAAAGTATTGAATATATGAAAACACATTATGGCGAGCCCATTGGCATCAAGCATGTGTCTGATCACATTGGCGTGCATCGTGCTCATTTTTCCAAGCTGTTCACAGAACAGATAGGCATAAATCCATCCGATTATTTGCGAAGGCTGCGTATGGATCAGGCTTTACGTTTACTTCAGCATACCTCGCGCTCCGTGCTCGATATTAGTCTGAGCCTTGGATATGCAGATGCGACATCCTTTACCCGCGCCTTTGGCCAATATTATGGGCGGTCTCCGAGTCAAGCGAGACTGGATAGATGAATCGACAGCTCCCTAGCTGGCCAGACGTTCCGTTATTGCGCCCAAAATCGCAGTTTTGAGGCCGCAAAGTGACAGACATTCCGTTATTGTGCCATAGATCGCAGAAAAAGCCCCATTCAGTACCTAATAGCGGAATGTGTGACCGCGAAATTAAAAAATGGCCGGTTTTAAAGCAAATAACGGAACGTGTGACCGTGAAAATTCATTCTTGGCAAGATATGCTTGCAAATCTATTAAAAATCTTGTTCATTACTTTCCCCCTGCACCATATAATTCCTTGTACAATTTCCGCACCTTGATAACATGCTCATCCGTAACGCCTTCCCACTTCAACCCGGTATCCGGCACAGGATTGCCCATTCCCAAGTAACCGTCCAATTGCAAATCTAGGCTGAACTTGTAAAAATCGCGAATCGCTTCATTTTTAACATCCAGGTCCAAGCCTTCCTTGCCGATCGTAACATCGCCAATATGACAAATCCGGAATTGTTCCTGCTTCCATTTCTGCATAAGCTCTTTCGAGATCGCCTTTTTCTCTTCCGTTTCTGGCGATTCATTTTCGCAAACCCAGTAGTTCCAAGGGACAAGCCACCAGCTTTTATCAGGCAAAATGTCCGGGTAAATAAACGTCTCATAGCCATAGGAATGAATAACGACTCCAACGATTCCTTTATAGTTGATTTGATCCAGCACTTCGCGTATCGAATGAAGGTTCATTTCGTAATAATAACGAAGCATAGCGCGTGCCTCGTCAGACCATATAAAGCTTGGCTCCAGTCCGATTCTTCGGCAATGCTCAATCGCGTCCGGGCTATAATGATATTGTTCCTCTACCAACTTGCCCTGACCTGCAGCCCATGCCGGATAGAGCGCCTCTACCGCGTCAGACCTTGCCCCTTCAAACTCCAAAAACAAATAGTCTATGCCGGGAAATTCCGTTAACAGCTCCTTCACAATTTCTTTCATCCTTGTTTGATATTCAGGTGCAGTGAAGTCGGCAATCCGGTTTGGTCCATCCGTAAGCGCACAGTTTCTAAGCTCCCACTCATCGATAGACAGTTCTTTTTCCCAATTATGCTCCTCATAGGTTAAAAACTGCAGCATCGCGCCTACTGAAATCCCTTTGCTATGCAGATGCGAGATCATATTTCTGCCCCATTCGTTGTTCGTTTTCACATTCGCTGACTCGGGATGATTGTATAAGTACGGGAGCTTCGATTTGATCCCGTTCGTATACCATTTCGTATAGAAGGTAAAATGATTAAAATCAATATCGGACCGCAGCTCATCGATCATCCGGATGGCAACTGTTTCATCCTGCTTCCAAAACTTGCTTACATGATCCTGACTTGGCACCCAGTGATCCATAAACCCTTTTATCATAGTTAAGCACCTCTTCTATAAACGTTCTGTTTCCTTCCACTTCTCAGTCAGTTCTCTCACTAACCGGGACATTGGCTCATTGCCTTCCTTCGTCAGTATGAAGCCTTCTTCAATCCGATTCGATCCGTGCGGATGGCCGAACAGGCTAATATCTGTATTAACCGTCATCCCTTCCTCAAACAATCCCTGTGTATGTTCATTCGGATAAGGCATCTCGGCCTCAGCAGCTCCGCAGCCATGCAGCGGCGGATACATGTCATAAGCATCGACACCCTGCTCGCGAAAATAGCTTTTTACCGCTCCAACCATCTCTCCTTGACGTACACTCGGGCGGATAAGCTGCAGCGCACGGTCATTCGCTTCGATTAAATAGTTAATAAATTCCCGCTGCTCCGGACTGCTGTCGCCGACGATAAACGGAAAGTTTATCGTTGCTATATAACCCTCATATTGCACGGCCAGTGCAGCCATTATCATATCCCCGTTCTCTACTCGCTTGCGCGTCGGCCTGCCGATAATTGTATTGACTCTTACTCCGCTTGCAACGAGGCAAAATGGAACATTTTCCGCTCCTTCCCGCATGCAAGCATAATAGGCGGCGGCTGCAATTTCCAGCTCAGTTACTCCAACGGCCGCCGCTTCCATAAGCGCTATGTAACCTTTATCAGCTACGCGAGCCGCTTCTTTCAAGCAAGCAATTTCATATTCAGATTTTATTAACCGCATTGTAAACAGCAGCTCATTGGCATCAACAACATTAACCTCTTGCGCATTCGCAACAATCGATTCATAGACCTGCTTGGCCATGGCGTCCATCCCCGCAATACCAAGCCGCTTCACCCCATACTGCCCCTTTAGCTCATTAAATACCTTCTTGAAATCCGTATAATCAGCATGCGGATATTCAATTTCATCCGGCACAGTGACACAATTAAAATCCGGAATTAAACGAATATCAGGCCAGACCGACATCTCCCGGCAGACAAGCTCACCTTCGGGCGCAGCGAGCACGATTGGCTCGCCCGTCATTGTGACGATTACAGCCCCACGCTCAAAAATAGGCCAATAATTGCTCATATACCGCAAATTTTCTCTTCGATACTCATCCCCGTAAATAAAACAAGCATCTATTCCCCGCTCCTGCATCAAGCTTCTTAGCTTCTTCACACGCTGATTGAACTCATTCTTTAATTTACCGTTCATACTTTAAAGCCCACCACCCTTGTTATGTTATAGCAGCGCGGCTGCTTAAACCGAGAGTTAATTGATTCACATCGGTTATTAACCCGGGAACTGTCGTATTCAGCAATAACGCTTCTCCATATTTCACTCCGGTCTGGGCGCCTCTTGTCAGCGCCCGTCCTTCAATTTGCTGCAGTGCGTCCGATACAACAGCATCGCACTGTGAAGCATAAGCCTGCATAGCTTTTACCTTATCTCCATAAGTGTCAGAAATATCAACGACGAAGGAATTTTTCGGCATAAGCTGGATCACTTCAAAATGGTAGAGCGCTGCAGCCTTCCACGGCTGACCGAGCTCGAGAGAGCATGACCAGCCGGCTTGCCAGAACGCTTCTTCTGTTATGGAAGCTACCGCTTTATGCGTTCGATACTCATTCCAATAATGCGTAAATACAATATCAGGACGATAAGTGCGGATCGCTTTCATACACATCTTATAAGTCACATCATCAGCCGGGATCGCAAAATCTCCATACTGATAAGCTTCGTAATGAGCAATGCCCAGTATTTCCCTTACCGCTTCACGCTCCTGACGGCGTATCTCAACAATACGGTCTTTATCTTCCAGCCGAATGTAGCCTTCATTTCCATTAGCAAACATAAGCACGGTAACTTCGGTGCCTTGATTCGTCAGCTTTTTGATCGTTCCGCCTATGCCCAGCACCTCATCGTCAGGATGGCAGCAGATCACTAATGCACGTTCTATTTTCATAGGGCCAAATCTCCTTCTATTGATTCATTCAACCTTTAACGCTGCCCAGTACGATACCCTTCATAAAATATTTTTGTAAAAACGGGTAGACGAGCAAGATTGGCAA
Organism: Paenibacillus sp. IITD108; assembly: GCF_036541265.1. Classification (NCBI taxonomy): domain Bacteria; kingdom Bacillati; phylum Bacillota; class Bacilli; order Caryophanales; family Paenibacillaceae; genus Paenibacillus; species Paenibacillus sp. IITD108. The sequence continues at coordinate 102,485 of NZ_JAZHCT010000009.1, forward strand.
GGAGCCTACAAATATTTGCGCAGCCTTGCTCGTGCGCTCATTCACTTCGGCGAGCGCTCCTAAATCCGTGCCAATCGTCAGCATCAGCTCGCGGTTAATGACAACCGTGTACAAATAGCTTTGCAGCGGATATCGTTCTGGCGAATTCATTAGAATTAGACCGTCAAACCACGTATTCCAATGACTGACTGTTGCGAACAAACCGATAGTCGCCAGACCTGGCAATGATAAAGGCACAAATATTTTCCACAAAACCGTCCACTCCTTGGCCCCATCAATGCTGGCCGCTTCATGCAGCTCCTTCGGCAAGCCGCGAAAAAAGTTAAGCAGTAAAACGACATTAAATACAGGAACTGCGCCCGGCAGTATAAGCGCCCAAATCGAATCTAGCAATCCGTAGGTGTGAATCGTCATATACCATGGAATTAACCCGCCATTAAACAATATCGTAAAAATAAAAAACCAGGCATAGAAGCTGCGAAAACGGAAAGCGCTCGTCTCCTTCGATAACGGGTAAGCAGACAATACCGTCAGCAGCATATTTACACTTACGCCAAGAAGGACGCGCTTAAGCGTAATACCGATCGATTGTAAAAACTCAGGCTTGCTCAGAACAAATTTATAGGAGCTTAGCGTAAATTCAACAGGCCACAATTTTACGAAACCGCCTGCTGCCGCACCGCTCGAGCTTAACGATACAGCTAGAATATGAATAATCGGCAGCAAGCAAAGCAGCGATACTCCGCCTAAGAAGATATAATTACAAAGGGCAAAAAGCTTCCGGCTCGGCGAATTAGCGGTATACATAAAAACTTTTCACCTCCTCAGAAGATGCGGTAGTTCGCGAACCGATAGGCAAGAAAATAGGATAGGGAAATTAACACCAAGGATACGACGGATTTAAAAATGCCTACTGCTGTTGCCAAACCGTACTGTGCTTCAAGCAATCCAAGCCGATAGACGAAGGTGTCAATAATATCACCGCTTTCATACACTTGCGGACTGTACAAATTAAATACCTGCTCAAACCCAGCATTTAGCGTATTCCCAAGACTAAGTGTCGCGAGCAAAATAATAATGGGCAGCATGCCAGGCAGAGTTACATGCAAAGTTTGTTTGAACCGGTTAGCTCCATCCACGATCGCCGCTTCATAAAGCGCCGGATTAATCGCTGTCAAAGCAGCCAAATAAACAATCGTATTAAAGCCAAATTCCTTCCATAAATCCGAAAAGACGAGCACGTACGGAAACCAGCGGTTATCCCCAAGAAAATAAATCGGCGAAATGCCAAACCAGCCTAAAAATTGATTAGCTATACCTTTCATCGATAAAATATCGATTAATATACCGCCTAAAATAATCCACGATAAAAAATGCGGCAAATAAATGAGTGTTTGAACACTGCGTTTAAAAAATTGTTTGCGAATTTCATTCAGTAATAATGCGATTAAAATCGGAACAATTAAGCTTGCCACTATTTTCATCGATGCAATAAAGATCGTATTCCACAAAATTTGTGTTGTATTGGGCAGGTTGAGCAAGTACTGAAAATTTTCCAGGCCAATCCACTTTGAATTGAAAATACCTTTGGCTGGAATAAATTTTTGGAATCCGATTACAACGCCAATCATTGGCACATAACTAAACAGGATGAGTATAAGGACCGCAGGTACTAGCATAAAATGAAGTGAAATTTCCCGCTTCCATCGAGACGACCGATTTGTTGTCCCCTGTCTGCTTATGCCGGCCATCCGAATACCTTTAATTTTCATTGCTGTACCACTCATTCACTTCCTTCGTAATCTCACTGCCGCCCAGCTTCATCCAGTTGTCTACAAAAGTATCGAACTCATCAATCGAAGCACCCATAATGATTCTGGTAATCGCCTCCTGCTCCAGCGTCTTTAACGACTCGCTCTTCTCAATCCATGTTTTTGTCGAGTTGCCTGCGAACTCATTGCGTATGAGCTGATTATTGGCAATATAATTACTTATGATTTCGTAAGAGGAGCCTTTGTCTCCAAATACTCGGTCATAGCCCCAATTAGACGCATCCTTTCCGGTTTCACGGTAAGTTTTAATTCTTTCAAAGATATCTACATCTTCTGCATTAAGGGAAGACACTTCGGCCTGGCCTTGCAGCACCTTCGCAATATTGATATGCTGATCCATATTTTTGCGGTAAGGCCATAAAGTGAATGGCGCATATTTGAACGTTTCAATTCCATTATTAACAAAGTAAACGCCTGGCTCCGCTTTCTCGCCCCAGCCCTTCTCCACGTATAAATTAACCATTTTAATGCCAGCTTCCGGATGCGGGGTGCCCTTTTTAACGACCAAATAATTGTTAACCGCAAACCCGAGCTGCTTCGTTAGAGCCGGTTTTTCATCAATGGAAACGATCGGGTATGGATTCCAGTCTGCATTAGGATCATTGGACTTGCTTTCATTAAGCGGCCAAAGTGAATTGGACATTGTACCAAATATTAATCCAGCCTTCCCGGATGCCATCCATTCCGATGCTTTCACGACATCCTTCACTCCGAATTCTTTATCGATATAGCCAGCTTTGTATAACTCTTGCAGTTTAAGCAGCGCAGGCTTCATTTCGGGCTGAATATTGCCGTAAACGAGCTGACCCGATTCATCCTTAATCCAAATGCTTGGATAAGCGTGATAGCCATTGAAGAAGCCTTCCAAATCAGCTACCCCTGCAGTCAAATCTTTATGAATGACGAGACCGATTGTATCATCCTGATTATTTCCATCTGGATCTTGCAGTGTAAACGCTTCCGCTATTTTCAACACATCGTCCATTGTTTGCGGCACTGGTAAATTAAGCTTCTCCAGCCAGTCTGTGCGAATCCATAGCATCTGGGCGTTATCAATGGAAGATGTAGCCGCAGGAATACCCATCAGCTTGCCGTCAATCTTGGCCGATTCGAGTGCGCGCGTGCCGTCTTGTGTCATAATCTTCTTTGTTAGCGGGGATGCATATTTCTCATAAGCGTCAGTCAAATCCATAATTAAGCCTGCTTCAGCCAGCTGTTCCATCTGTGTTGCATTTACCGTCATAAATTGTGGAATATCTCCAGAAGAAATCGTCAAATTTGTTTTTTGGGCTCCTTGATCGCTGTTGACTACCCAATTATATTTCAGCTTAATGCCAAGCTCATTCTCATATGCTCTAGTCCACACATTGTTGCTGATATCATCGCCGTCTGCATACTTATATGCACTGCTCACGACCCGCACACTTGTTATTTCAATCGGGGGATCATATTTGCCCAATGGATCATCGGCGGTCTGATCAGGCGGATCGGCAGATGACTTGGCCGTAGAATCTGGACTGCTTACTCCGGAGGGCGGGGAGCCTTGCTCATTCTCCTTGGCGCTCGTGCATGCTGTCAAAACTAACATGAAGACGATAATAACCGCTGCATTCAACCAGCTCTTCCTCATTGTTTCATCTCCTTGGCTTGGTTTTGTAAGCTTACAATCAAATTATAAGGTTGCTATAAAAGGTGCCGCCATCGCACAATTTATACATATTGCAACTAATTTAAACCGATATTCAATTGTGCCAAGTGTACATATGCTTATTGCGGGCTAAAGCGAGCGCTTCTCCCGGTATTCCTGCGGCGTCATCCCTTCATGACGTTTAAAGAGCCGGGCAAAGTAAGTGGGAGATTCGAAACCGACACTGCGTGCAATGTCGTGAATCTTTGCATTCGTCTCCAGCAATGCCCGCTTCGCTTTTTTCAGCCGCACATCGTTAATATAATCAACAAGGCCGACCCCCGTTGACTGCTTATACAGCCGCGACAAATAAGCTGGATTCAAATAGACAAGCTCCGACAGCCGGTTTAGCGATAGCTCCTGATCGATATGCTGTTCGATATGCTGGTTTAAAATATGGACGACCTGGTGCGTGTGCCGATTTTGCTCACTTTCTTTCTCACGAATTAATGCAGCTGCAATTTGGACAAATTCGTCGAGAACGAGTGTATAGGGACGATTCACTTCGTATTGCTCCAGCACCGCAATATTGTTTAGGTTCGCTTGCCTATTCGTCTCCCAGCGTTTCATATAAGAAATAAGATGGGCAGCAATAGAAAAATAAATTTCTGTAAACAAGGACATATCATAGGCTTCATCAAGACATCGCTTCAGGCGTGCGATCAGATCAACGAACAGTTCATGCTGGGAAGTGCTTGAAAATTCGATATCGGAAATTTTAATTAGCAAATTTCTCGCAGTGCGGTGATGCTGATCAGCAGCCTCCTTCGCCGAATCATGCGGCTGCAATCCAGCGGTCAAAATCATTTCATTGCTTTGAATGCGCATAAGCTGCTTGCGCAGGCTTTCGAAATGAATATGCAGCTCATGCCAGCTGACGGGCTGCTGTCCGATCGAAAAAGAAACGGTAAGCTTAAGCAATCGGCCAATGACCGGCTGCACTGCTTCCAATATCCCTTTCACAAAAGTAATCATTAACTCCCAGCGGCGCTCTATTGCTTCGTTACTTGCTTGTCCGCCCGTCCGGTCACTCGCCGGCTGCACAAACAGCGCAAAATAGGTTTTACCGACAGGGGTGAATTGAAATTGATGATGACTAAAAAATTCAGCCAAAATATTTTCGACCGCCTGAACCATCAACGCCCGATCGGCTTTGCTTTCATAATGTCCCCAATCGTCTATACGACCGGTTACGGGAAGCACATTTTGAGCTTCGTCCATCCCGATTTGCATCTCTTGAAAAGCGGCTGCCGATATCATATGGCGAGATAATGATCCATCGTGAATGCTTGTCAAAAATTCCTTCTTAAGCAAAGGAAGCGCCAGATGCATTTGCTTTCGCGCCCGGTCGATCAGTTCTTTGTATACTTGATCCTCTTCAAGACTGGCTAGCGCTTTGCACACACTGGCAATAATATTGTCGTCTTCCTCTGTCTTCAAAATAAAATCTGCACTGCCATTGCGAAGAGCGGTCTGTGCATACTGAAAGTCGTTATGGCTTGTCAAAAAAATAAATTTGCTGTGAGGCCAAAGCCGCTTCGTTTCCTGCTGTAATTGAAATCCGTCAATTTTTGGCATGCCGATATCACTTATTACAATGTCTATACGCAGCTCCTCCATCAGCTTCAAAGCCTCCTTGCCTGAATAAGCGCGGTAAAGCTCCAGATTTGATCTGTTTTGCTCTTGAAACAATTCATACATACCGTCAACAATAATTGGTTCATCATCAACAATTAGCAATCTGTATATCATCGTCTCTTCCCCTCCATTTACAACTCATAATCTAACGGAATCAATAACTCGACCTTCAATCCGCCCAAAGCGCTGCGGGAAAATCTCAGTCCGCCCCGCTCCTTATAGTGAATTTGCACTCTGCGATGAACATTGAACAAGCCATGGCCTTCTTTCAATTTATTGTTTGCTTTCAAGCTATACTGCAGCTTAAACAAATGATCTTCATTTAAAGTTCCCCCGCTATCCTCTACGGCAATAATAAGCATCCGGATTTCCGCATCTTCTTCGTAGGACACCTTAATCCAGCCTTCTTCATCTTCATCAGCTAAGCCATGCTTATAGCAGTTTTCCAGTAACGGCTGCACAATAAGCCGCGGGACGACCATTGCATTCCATCGTTCGGGCAATTCCGCAAAATCGACGTGAATACGTCTGCCGAAACGAACGTTTTGGATGTCGACATAGGAACGTACGAAATGAATCTCATCTATCAGCGGCACTTCCTGCACCCCATCGCGCGTTATAAACTGAAAGTAATGGCCTAACGATTTCGTAAACGTCATGACCTGATCCAATTGCTCCATCTTGGCCATCCGATATAGAGTAAAAAAGCTGTTATATAAAAAATGAGGGTTGATTTGCAGTTGCAGCTGTCTCAGCTCCGAAAGCTGAAGCCGATATTTTTGCTCATATACTTCATGAATGAGTACTCTAAGCCGCTCGATCATTTTATTGAATTGAAAGTACAGGAATGAAAATTCGTCTTGATACTTATACTTGATTTCGCCATCCAGCTTCCCTTTCTCCACCCGTTTGAATGCTCTTACCAAAGTGCGCAGCGGCTGATGGATCAATTGATAAATGGCGTAGGAAAACACGGCGATGATGATCAATGAAACGGCAGACAGCCACCAAATGCCATTGCGATATTTTTGCAGCGGCCCCAGCACGACCTCTTCTGGCAAATAGGTTAAAATCATCGAATCAAGACTGGCAGACTTTTCGAATATGACAATATATTTTTTTCCTGACTGCTCGATATACCGGATGCCCGAATCTTCCGCATTTCTTTCATACAACTCATAGGCCAGCTCGGTTAACGCCGGCTGCATGGCACTGTCCGGCATGTTGACGATTTCCCATCTCTTTTTCTGATCGACCATAACAGCGCCGCCTTGTATATGCTCTGCGAACAAGCCAATAGCCGATTGAATTTCGGTCTTGTCCACCTCAACTGCAATAATATAATGCGTCCCGCCTTGCACAGTTATTTCTGGGTATGGAATACTAATATACAGCTTGTCATCCTGTTGAATAAAAGGGGATTCCAAACGATCGACCGGTTTAGCCAGCGCCTTGAACAAAGCGCCGTCAATCGGATCAATCGTTTGATCAGTAGATAAAGTCCGGTTAATCGAGGCGATCGAAATATGAACATTACGAATATAGGGGCTGGAAGCCTTGAGTACTCTAATCCGATTCAGTAAATTTGTAAGCGCTTTATTTTTCTCGATATCTGTTATAATCAAATTAAAATCACTCAGCTGCCGCAAATACTCATCATTGGCATATTCCTGCTGCAGCCGGATCGTTCTAGTAAAATCAGTTTCAAGCAAATTCAAATAGAAATGAACGCGCGCCTGCATCGACTTTGTAATTTCACTTCTGACATTGTCCGCACTCGACTCATTCAACTGCAGGCTGAGAGCGTAAATCGGAATAAGCACCAGTAAAAATGTAACCACAAGCTTCGGATAGATGGACAACGGTATTTTCTCTAACAGGCTTCCCATTATAGGCACCTCACTCTATTTAGTTCTAAGTGCTGCTGTGTATCTAAATGTATTCCTCCTTTATTCCTCTTGTATTCCTCCTTTACAACTTGCTGCCTATCAGCGCATATAAACGGATCTACTGCCTATTTTATAGTTATTCAAGCAAATGATTAATATAAATCTTGCTCAGTACTGGACACTAACTCGCTCCTCGAAGGTGTCGATTCATTGTGGATGATGCAGCATGCAATAGAAACGGGTAGCACTGCGATCAAGTTTGGGCTTCCGACCGCTGTTGTACGCCAATTTTTTTGTAATACATATAACCTGTAAAGGTTAAAATTGGCCTACAAAGACGGACGCTCCCGCTTCTCCAGTCCCAATCTTGCTCTCCGTTACCCTTTTCTTTTGCTTACCAAAGGTTGCCGAGACTAAGGATTTCATCAGGCTGTTGAAAAAGAAACTTTTCTGACGAAGCCGATAAGCACCACCCCAAAACTGCAATAGCGGAACGTGTGTCACTTTTAACAAGCAAATGAGGGGATTTCGGCGCAATAACGGAACGTGTGTCCAGATAGTTGGCGACTTCAAACTCTGTGGGGGCTCAGTGAACGTTTGCTTATATTTGGCGGTCACTCACAAAACAGCTCAATGTATATGAAATTTCATACAGAAGAAACTAAGGGCAGGAAATCCACTTAGACCAATAGCGACACATGCTTGCTCCAGACAAACCGTCTAGTAAAATTCCAGAATCACAAAAAAAGGCTGCCCATCAGATCATAAATGATCTAAATGACAGCCTTCACATTAAGCGCAGTGCGTATTTGATTAACTTCATTGCTACTAAGGCTGGCTCGCCATTAATAACAATATCGTTTTCCAGCCATTTCCCATCCGGACCACTTCTGTGCCTCTGCAGAAGCATCTGTGGTGTTTCCTCATTCATCATGATAGTTAAATGTATTTTTCGAGCCCCGGCCCTGCTATACCTGTCCCGTGTAACATTTGCATATATTGGGCATTAAAAGCTCCCTGCCATGCACTGCGTATTTTTCAAACAGCGCGGTTAGTTCCTGCACAAAAGGCTCGAATGCTTTATCTTGAACATTAGGGGCATAGGATGCAGACAAATTACGGTCGATAAAACTATTTCTATCAAAGCTAAGATCATTAGCCATTTCTATTACTTCATATTCCCCTGATCGAAAAAAAGAGCTTATCTTCTCGTCACTCTGCTCGAAGCCACCGCTAAATCCGTTAAACTGAGGACAGTATCTTTGGCAAATTTCAGCATTTTCAATGACAAGCGCACGCTCTGCAACACGGCTGTTCCAAATTAAAGATACATATCTCTGCGGCTTAAGCACCCGTTGGCACTCCAGCCTAAACAGCTCCGGATTAAACCAATGAAAGGCTTGCGCCACTGTAATATGATCTACATTGCCCGCCACAAGTGTTGTCTGTTCAGCAGTTCCATTAACAGACTTATAATTAGGATAGTCTCCCCAAGCCTGTTCGGACAAAAGCCTCATATCCGTATTTGGCTCTACAGCCATGACATTCAACCCTTTATTCAGCATTTGACCGGTTAATATCCCTGTTCCGGCGCCAATATCCGCAATAACGCTCTCATCATTCCATCCGTATTTCTCGATTAACACCGTTAATAATTGATCAGGATAACCTGGGCGAGATTTCGAATATACGGCTGCTTTACCTGTAAAATGATTTGTTGCATCCATGTTCATACCTCCCCATACTGGTTTAAACCATATTTTCCTATTTCATTATACACTGCTGCACCAGCCAAATGAGTGCTTTGAAAAAATTCACAATTGGATCTCAGACACTTTCAAAATAAAAACCCCCAGTACCCTACCCGTACTGGGGCTGGAAAGATACCCGGCTATCGCCGTCTTATCATACCTTCCCATTCTCCATACTAAACTTGCAATTGTTCCCCTGGAGTTAGAGAATGTGCTTGGCAAAGGTATTTCGTTCATCTCGCGAATTGCCGTTGCAAACGAAGTCGAGCGGGGACTGCTCTTGCTTTCGCCGCTGCCAAACCCACTCAGCAGCAGGTCAATCTATGTCATCTATCACCGGGACCGGTGGCGATCCGCACAAATGCGTACATTTTTGGATATGCTGACATATAACCAGAAAAGAAGTAACCTGAGTGATCTTGGCTTGGGATGAACAGCCACAAAAACAGCCCATCCCCGGATAAGGAATGAGCTGTTTTATGTTTCACGATTACATATCCAATTTGAAGCTATTAATCATCAAGCTCGACACTAATAATATCGCCATTTCGGTCAATTTCCCATTCAATCTTTACGCCTGGCCTCAGCCCGAGCTGGTCATCATCTTCAATGACCACTTGTTCAGGAATTGTAATTTGCTTGGTTTGTCCGCTTTTGAGCTGTACAGTAACCTGTCTGCCATTAACTGCGGTAATAACACCCTCATACTCAATATAATAAACAAAAACTCTGCCGTTGTTCTTGCCTATCGTTACGCGCTTGCCGCCATCTGACAGCAGCTCTACCCGCTTGTTCAAATGATGGCCCAGCTTGACATCCTTAATGACCTTAACTACTGTAACACCCTGCGGCAGCTCGATATTGCGATGCTTCATCGGCGCTTTGTGCGAAGGATCGCTTTGCGCTTCGACTCTGGTTTCCTTCTTAACCTCATCGCTGTGCGCCGTGCTGCTTGTTATCATCGAAGCGGAGCATAATACAGCAGTGAGCAAGCTTGCTGCTATCTTTTTCCACCCTTTTGCTGAAAGTCCCATTGTGTAATCCTCCTGCATTTATTGAATATTGACACTAGCTGTGCATGTATATCATTTCCAATTTTTTGTTATTTATGAGTCGTTCACTTCAAAAGAGGGGATACACGGCGATTAAAGATTACTCACACGAATCGACGTGGTCACATGTTCCGCTATTTACCTTAAAACCGCCATTTTTTAAATTTCGCGGCCATACGTTCCGCTATTCAGCTCTAAAGGGGGCTTTTTGGGCGATTTATTGACCAATAACGGAACGTCTGTCACTTTACCGCCTCCAAGCAGCAATTTTGGGCGTAATAACGGAACGACTGACCGGCTAGAAAAAATGACGATTTAATAAGGATAAAGCAAAAAACGGGTGCTGCGGTGATTAGTTCAAAGTGGAGCGGAGGGTCGCTATTATCCTCAATGAATCAACAGACTTCCTGCATTAATTAGAGCTGGTCACTGGTCTATGACAAGAAGAAACGCTGCGCGTCCTTGGCTAAGGAGGTGCCGTTTCTCGGTGAAATATAGGAACAGGTATAAGTTGAAAACATATACTTTCCTATAATTTAAAAAAACCACCGCCCTCTTCCGGCAGTGATTTCTTTAAGCTATCCCAATTGCTTCAAATAAAGCAGTTTTCCTTCTCCAGGATAATAATATTCCGGCAGATGGCACATAAACTGAAAACCATTGCGTTCAAACATATAACGCGCGCTGGCGTACTCTGGCAGATCGCAAGTGAAGGTTTCAATATATCTGCCATTGCGCGATTGGCAGAAGGCAAACATCGCATCAAGCAGCCTGTAGCCGAGCTTGCGATGACGATAGGAGCGGTGCACACCGAAATATTCAAGCCGATATCCTCCGCTGCGATGTTCATTTTCCACAAAAATAATGGCCGATATAATATGGCCCTCATCTTCCTCATACCAGCAAAAAACATGTTTCTCCTGCAGGCTGCGTATAGGAAACCACTGCAATTGCTCCGTTTCTCCTGGAGTAAAACGCTGATCATCAAAGCAGTTCTCACCCAGCAGAAAATCTGATACTTTGCCTGCTTCTGTACCATTTTCTACTGGCTTGATGCCCGAGTACTTGTTCTCATTGCGTCCTTCCATGCCTGTACGACCTCCAACTTTAGTGCATTCTTTCTTTTACTCTTAAGATATTCGCAGCGCTATATGGCGATCAGCTGCCTCGCCGCCTTGCACGAAGCGGTCACATTCGAAAAAGTAAAGCTTCGCGGCTAAATCGTACCGATTCTTTTTCACGACAGCTACAAAGCCTTCTCTCGCATCATAAAAGCGTCCGGTTCGAAAGTTATCTACAGCCTGCTCGAACTGCTGTTTAGTCTCATGCTTCAGCTTGCGAATCAGCTCCGAATCACCCGCATACCAATCATAAAGCTCTATCGCTTCTTGATCCGCATCGACTATTAAGCGCCCTAATCTGCGAACCTGCTGCGCCTCCTCAGCCTTCAATTCCTGCATCGTCGATTCTGTAAGCAGCACAGAAACGCCAAGCTTGGCAGACACCTTCTCGAGGTCCAGCGCCAGCTGCACATGATTGGATACTACACTGCCTTCCATACGCTGCTCCTCGCCAATAATGCCCAGCATAACATCGCCCGTGTGCACGGCAATACCAATATCAATCGGCTCCTCATGCGCTCTAAGCTCCATATTGTATTGCTTCAGCTTGGACCGCAGCTTCGAGGCTGCATCAATCGCAGCAGACGCTCCATTAGGGAACATTGTCAGCATGCCAGGCCCCAAGTAACGGCTCGTAAACCCGCCGTGCTCACGAATGGTCGGTCCAAAATATTTTAAAAACGAATTAATAAACTGAAAATTTTGCTTGGTGCTCATTTGCGCCGAGGCCTCATTAAACCCTCTCATATTGCAAACCATAATCGTCAAGCGGCGGTTCTGCTGCTCGCCTAGCTTGATTTGGGTCATATTCGTCTTGCCAAGCACCTTTAAAAATTGCTGCGGCACAAATCGGAAATAGGAGTTGCTAAGCCGTGTAACCTCTTGAATATATTGATGAATCGAGCCGGCCATCATATTGAAGCGGTCGCCAAGCTCCTCTACCTCATCCCGTGAGCGGATATCAACCTTCACATCCCACTCTCCGTTAGCGATCAGATTGACATGCCGCCGCAGCGTTCGCAGCGAAGACAGCAAGTATACAGTCAGAATGGTTATCATCACCAGCAAAATAATGCCGATTAGAGCAAACAGCTTGATCACATCGTACAATATATTCATATTGCTTTGCTTGACGCCAATCATATCCTTGCCCGTTTCATAGATGCCGATGATTTCTCCATTAGAGTGATAGATCGGTCCAAGCGCATACATCCACTCCCCGGTCTCGTCCTCCCACTCGCCAAGCACAATCTCGCCGCGCTCTATCACTAGCTGATTTTCTTCATTAATTGGAAAGGGCTCGAACATCGTCGTGCTGTCATCATCATCCATAACAATATAAAGCTTGCCGTTCATATAACGGTAAATCGTATTGTACAGCCCCGAGCGATCCTCGCCGGCAAGAGAAAATACTTCATTGATGCGTTTTTTAATATATTGATACTGATTGTTGCCGTAATCCTTCGGAGAGTTCAATAGCTTCAAGCTATCGCCATCCACTAAATATTTGCCATTCGCAGCTAATATTTTCAATTGCTTATACGTATCTGCCTTCATTTCCGCAGAGAAGGATGTATATACGGAATAGGACAAGCCGACCATCGAGATCAGCACGATAGGCAAAATAACAGCCAGCTGCTTTACAAGCAGAAACAATTTGCGCTTCATAATATCGATATAGATCATTCTTGCTGTCATAAACAAACTGACCGCGAATACGACAATTAAAAACCAATACAATACCTTTTTCAGTACAACGGGAACAGGATATTTATATCCTGTCAGAACCTTTTCAATTCGCCCATCCGCATTTGCCAAAATCATCTGATCCGTTGCAGCAGCCAGTATACGGTTACCCTCTACCGTCAAATGACTGAACTTGGCCCACTTTAAATCCGAGCGGTAATCAAGTAGCTGCCGAAGCGAAATAACGTCCGTGCTCTGTTTCCCTGAGGAATAAGAAATACTTTTAATTGCCTGATCGTGCTCGTCAATATAATAGACCCTGCCGTTATTGGAGGGAGCGATTGAAAGAGGAAAGTTAAGCAGCCCCTCCGCATTGCCTCCTGATCTCTGTTCGGGGTACAGCATCGTCCAATTGCCATTGGCAAAATAATAAAGAATACCTTGCTTGCTCGTAGCAAGGAACGTATTATCCCCTGTCCAGGCAAGCTCCTTCATGCTTGCCCCCTCCGGCAGTACAAGCTCGTCTATTACTTCAGGCTCGCCTGGTTGATCCATTGGCAGCTTCAACAAGACCGCTTTACGATTATTTTCCTTACGGAAGAAATACAACTGATCTTGCTGCAGCATAAGCGACTGAATATTGCCTATACGATATAAGTTGCTGGATTCGTATTCCTGCTCATACAAAACCTTTATTTGAGAGCCGTTAGGGGCAATTTGTAAAATTCGTTCGCCAAGCACCTTCAGCCCGAAGCTGTCCAGCTTCGTTTCGAGCGCATAAGCCGCTCCCCTGCTGTCTGCCGCAATAGAGTTGAACATATATACCGCATCTGCCGCCATGCCTTCATTGCTGGAATAGGAATATACGAGCATTCCGTCCTGATCAACCTTATGAATCTCCTTTTTAGAATTTGCAATGCTATAAACGGCGTTCTGCTCATCTATAGCAACACGGGAAATATTCGTATATACAGCTTTTGATTGAAACGGCTGCAACGACCATGCATCCCTCATTAACACAAGCGAAGCAGCAAGCATTGCTAATATTCCAAGCATAATAGCCAGCTTTGTTCTCAATGCAAACCTCCTTTCTGCACGCAAACTTTTCCCACTTGCCTGCTGCTCTTCTATTAATCAATCAAGAAATAAGCCTAACCAAGCGGGTTGAAGGCATGTAGAAAAATGTCGTTTTTTCTAAGGAAAAAAATATAAATATTGCCGATTATTATCATAAATAGTAGAATAATAGATGTGAATAGTGATTGTTAAACTAAGAATAACGTAAAATTCTAATCTATTTTGTAAGGGTGATCACAATCGGACAACTTGTATGCGCCGGAGCAGTAACAAATTGCAGCTTTGGCTCTTTTCCAAGCAGCCTGAATATTTTGCCAACCAATCGCGTCATGTCCAGCACGCCGGCAGCAACTATTATGGATAACGTTCCAGGTGTTCATATTCTGCCTTTCGGCATGTGTTCGTCTCCCGCAAATCCAACCGTTGCTTCCGCGACCGCAGCAGCATTTGGCGTTTTAACGCCTATGCCCTGCATGCCAGTAACGATTGCGCCTTGGATGCCGGGCTCGCCAACTGTAACCATCGGCCCTTTCCCGGCTCTTAACAGCAACTCGACCTGCCTATGCCAATGGGGAGGAGTTATTAAGATTACAAGTCCAGGCCAAATGACAGTTCAAATCCCTTAACAATAAGGCTCAAAGGAGTCGGGTTCATTGATCGAACGTATCGTTAAACCATTTATCAATCCTATTCAACGCAAAATTTTAATGCCGCTTAAACGCGCAAAAAACTGGCCTAAGCTGCTTGCCAAATGGATCAAACGATTTTTCAAATCTATATTAGGCCAGAAGGAAATAACAAAAGCGAGCTATGTGCCTGTCGGCAACTACTATATTTCAAAAAAGCTGATCGTCATTGTCATACTCGTCATACTAGTCGCCTATTTCTTTTTGTTTATACGACCGCCTAAGTTTATAAATAAACTGTTTAACCGCAAGCCAGCCATTACGATGAATGCCGATGGAGGGGCACCTAGCTTCTCGGGGACAGCCAAGCTGTTTGACAGCAACAAAGTACTGCTCTATAACGGTGATCTTGTGAATGGCGCCTATCATGGACAAGGCAAGCTGTATGCCACAGCTGACAAATTGCTTTATGATGGGCAATTTGCCAATGGTCAATATGAAGGCTTTGGCAAGCTGTTCTATGAATCTGGAGCACTTCGTTATGAAGGCAATTTTTCACGCGGGCAATTCAGCGGAGCAGGCACCCTTTATGAAGAAAACGGGGCTGTTCAATACGACGGTTTATTTGCAGAAGACGTATACGAAGGGGCAGGCAAGCTGTATGACAACGAGGGCAATCTAATAAAAGAAGGCGAATTCGCCAAAGGCAGTTTTGCCAAGGGTAAAACGTTCTCGCCAAGCGGCGAGCTGCTGTATGATGGACAAATGAACGGTGAAGCCTATGAAGGCGAAGGCACTGTGTATGCTGCGGATGGCTCTATTAAATATTCAGGAGGCCTTAAAGCCGGTTTGCCGCACGGTCAAGGCCGGGCTTTCACAAATGCCGGGGTTCTCCTATATGAAGGCGGCTTTGCAGCAGGTATTTATACAGGCGAGGGTACTATTTTCAGCACTAACAACCAGCCTGTTTACCAGGGCGGCTTCCTCGCAGGCAATTACCATGGTGCCGGCAAGCTGTTTTTTGACAGCGGGCTGCTGCGTTACGATGGGCAATTCAGCAATGGCAAACGCGCAGGTGAAGGAACAGAATATTTCGATACAGGGATCGTTAAATATAAAGGACAATTTCTGTCAGACAGCTATGAAGGCAACGGCACTTTATACAATGAAGAAGGACGAACCTTATATAACGGCTCCTTTATCAATAACCAGTATCAGGGTGAGGGAGAACTGTATAGTGAAGAAGGTACATTAGCGTACAAGGGCTTCTTCAGCCGCGGAGTATTAAATGGGCTTGGACAATGGTATGCAGACAATAACCAGCTGCAATATAATGGCTACTTCCATGCAGGAAAGCCTGATCCTTCACCCTATCTGGATATGACCGCAGCTGATCTTGAAGCGCTGCTCGGCAAGCCGTCAGCGGTTGAAACCCTCCTTGACAGTGATACGCTATCTGAGGACAATGCTGAGGTAAAAACATTAAGCAAGGATAGCCAGACGGAGTCTATGGATGAGGAAGAGGCTCCAGATCATATCCGGGAACCGGAAGCGCCGGCTGCGCCAGGAGTAACCAGGCTGCTGGAATACAAGCCGCTTGGTCTGCGGTTTCAAGCGCGAGCTGACGACGGCAATATTGACAATATGCGCATTGAAGAGCTTGAGCTTTCCAATAAAGCGGTTCTTCAAGCCCTCTATGAGCTATTGCAGCAGCAATATGAGAACGACAAGGACACGATCAAACGTACCCGACAAGGTGCGTCTATTACGTACAGCTGGAATGATTACCTCTATGAACTGACCGTAAGCAGCAAGGAAAATGTTTTATCGGGAAGGATTATTAGAGCCGTTAACTAATATAACTGACTGCCGATTCAGTGTGGGCAACCAATGACAAGCAACAAGGATAAACGGCTCCGCCGTCCTTTGGACAGGCACGTTTACCGATGAAATATAAGAACAGGTATAAGGATACAAAAACTTATACTTTCTTATATTTTAAGAAAAGGGAAACCGAGAACAGGAATCCCTTTTCTATTGCTTATTATCTTATCCGCAATGAATAGGCAGCCTCTTTTGTGCTTCGCTAGAATATTAAAGTATCGTTTCGCTTATACCTTCCTTCAGCTCCACTTCGTAATAGCTGCTGCCCACACTAAGCTCCAGTCTGGCACAAATACCAGCAGGTATATTCGTAGTAACGATCACATGACCTTCCTCCGCCTTCTCCCAGCGTGCATGCAAATCGCCTTGAATCGTCCAAACTGTTGCTTCCGCAAAATCGAGCGACTCTGGCAAATATGGGCGAATGACAGCCTTTTTAAAGCCAGGAGCTTCCGATTTGATGCCAATGACATACTCTTGCAGCAATCTTCCCGGATAACCGTTCCAGGCATGCGAGTGGCTCTCAATATCTTCCCAGCCTTCCCACAGCGTCAATGAGCCTTGCTCTATCATATGTCCCCAGCCTGGATATTCTCGCCGATTTATGATCGCGAAAGCCTCAGCCTCACAGCCGTTCTCAAACAGCATGCGGAGCAAAGGGAGCGACAAGACGGTTCGGCATTCCCAAGCTTTATTTTTTACATAATTAAGGGCACGCTCCCGTCCTTCCTGCGGCACTGCGCCTGCATATAAGGCTATTGCCGTAACTCCCTGATGCGCGGCTGCGGCATCTATGCTATCCTTGTACGCGCCTGCATCTGGCAAATAGAGATGCTTGTTAATATTTACGAGCAGCTTCTTTGCTTCCTTCTCAAATGTTTCCTGATCCGCTGACTTGCCCAGCAAACCGGCAACACGAGCAGAAATTTGCATAGCCTGCAGCAGCTTTATTTGCTGTACCGTAACAAATTGCCCGGCATGCTCAACCGATGGATACGGCCAGTCGCTAATATGCCAGCCTTTATCTAGCGGAACGAGCCCCGTGTTTGCATCTATTATTGCAATATAATAATTAACCATTCTAATCATCGTCTCATAATAAGTAGCCAATAACTCAACATTGCCTGCAGCTTCATAAAGCTTCCATAGCAGAGTGGCATAATGCAAATCCCATTCCGGTATTTGAATATTAAAATCAGGACACTCGAAAGTCGTCGGCGCCACAAACGGAAATGTGCCATCCTCCAGCTGTGCATCAGCAAAATCGGACAATGTTTTTTCCAGCATAGTAATCGCTTCGAAATTATAAATTAACAGCTCTGCCTGCAAATCTGTATCAGCCAAATATTGCGCTTGCTCACGATGAGGGCAATCTACAAATTGGCCCAGCGCATTGTTTTTTTGTGTACGTACAGCTGCGGCATACATATTATTCAACAGCTCGTCTGAGCATCTGAAACTTCCAGCGAAGCGGATATTCGTTCGAGCCGTGCATACAGTTATTCCATCACCTGCATCTATTACATCGGGATAGCCCGTTATTTCAACATATCGAAAAGATTTGTAAGAAAAATCAGGCTGCCATTCTTCTATTTCCTCACCGCGCATCGTATATTCGTCATAGTAAAATTCAGAGACTTCATTGGCAACGTTATGTCCAACGCGGCCATACTCATTCAAATTTTCAGAATAACGCATACGAATCATTGTTCCTTTGTATCCTTTAAGCCTAATTCGCGGCCATCCGGATACAACTCTGCCAGCATCAAAAACTTGCACATTTTCTTCCTTCCCGGAATCATGCGGCACAGCCAACTTATTGGTCGGCAGTTCTTCTTCGATCCTGCCCTCCGGTATAGCCTGCAGCTGCATGGGCCAATCGCCGCCGCTAATAAGCGCTAATTGCACTGGAGCTGATCTTGCGCTGTAATCTCCCCCAGCAAGCCGCCAGGCCGGATCCCATTTCCTTGCGTCATAGGCCTCAACAGCTGATATTCTTCTGTTTTGTTGGTAAGGAGCCCCTATCTGATGCGGCATATCCTTGAGCGCCAGCCAGCTAGTATCCGACAGCAGCTTATGCAGCCTGCCGCTTCCGTCCTTCCAATGCAGCTCCAAGCGAAACCCTGGAAGCCCATTAACAGAATTTTGACAGTTTCCTCCCAAGTAATGGGCATCTGCCGTTATACAGTTAGCTCCCTTGTGCAGAAAGCCGCTAACCTCATACCTGGTATACAGCTTTCTTTTCTCCGGGTAGGTCGGAGCAGGCGTCCCATAGCCTCCGAGCTTCGTCCCATTTACATATACATGCGCATAATGGTGGCAGGAAACATACAGCTGTGCCGTCTCAAGCTGCTCAGGGATATGAAATTCTCTGCGAAAATAGGCAAAATCATTAATCTGGATCTGGCTGGAGCGCCAAATCCAATCTGCTTCCCATTCCATTCCTTTCATCTCCTTACTATTTTTCAACAGCATAGCATAGTCATTTCTCTTGTTTACAGGGGGCAATCTGTGATATGAATAGGTCAATTACATCTTTTCTATAGGAACAGGTTGAAAACTTATACTTTCTATTATTTTAATTAGAGGGGTGATTCAGATGACAGCGGACCTCCACACCTTAGAAGGAAAAAGCTTTTGGGATGAACGTTTTCCGATGTTCATTACCAGGGAACGCGAAGCCTTTACACTGCCTCTGCATATTCATGACTTCATTGAAATCCAATACGTCGCCGAAGGCAAGGGCTTTCATTATATTGGAGATGAGAGAGTCGTCGCAGAGAAGGGCGACCTGTATATTATCCCTATCGGCACGCATCATGTATACCGTCCTTCATCGCCATTATCCAAAAATGAATTGATCGTCTACAATTGCCTGTTCGACAAGAATGTCCCGCAGCAGCTGGGGCTTTCCTATCCGCTTCCAGCTGAAATCTATTCACTTTTAAACGGGGAATCCGCTTCTTATCGCAGGTACAGGGATACCAGCTCAGAGGGCCGTCAGCTCTTGGAAGGCATGCATCAGGAATACTTTTCAAAGCAAGCAGGCTATGAGGCTGCCTTATATGCCCAATTAACTAAGCTGCTAGTTTATTTATACCGATTGGAAACGAATCAAGCTTTTTCTATGCCAGCCTATTCTGGAATCAGCATCATTCTTTCTTATATTGATAAGCACTACAACCAGACGATCACACTGGCAAATGCGGCTCAGCTCATTTCGACCAGTCCCAGCTATGTGCAAAAAATATTCAAGCAAGTAACCGGGCAGTCTTTTATTGAATACATTCAAAACGTTCGGGTTAAAAAAAGTCTGGAGCTGCTCCAGCATCCGTTTTATTCCATAAAAGAAATAGCAAATCTCGTCGGGTACCGTGACCTGAAGTTTTTCTACACCCTATTTAAAAAGAAAACCGGACATTCGCCAGCGCAATATCGTTCCCGCTTAACCACTCCAAATATAGAAAATCAGTAATATCCTTTTTATTTTGGCAAATAAATAAAAAGTGTTTGACGACAGTGCCGTTACCGATTATATTGTAGTTGTGATTAAGTGTTTTTCGTTGTTTTTAATTGTTTTCATACAATGGATTAGTTCCCACCAAATGGACGATCGGAGTGAGTGCTTTGTCAGAAAAGGTTTTGCTAATATTGATTGATGGTATGCGGCCTGATAGTTTAGAGAAATGTGCACATCCTTTTATCGAGGAAATGAAAACGAAGGGCAGCTATACGCTTGATGCTCAAACCGTTATGCCGAGTGTAACCTTGCCTTGCCATATGTCGCTTTTCCACAGCGTGCCGCCGGAACGCCACGGCATATTGGAAAACACTTATACGGCACAGGTACGCCCTATATCGGGATTGTTTGAACAGCTGGCTGCCAATGACAAAGCATGCGGACTCTTCCATGACTGGGCGGAGCTGCGCGACTTGGCGCGCCCGGGCTCACTCGCTCATAATTGCTTTATTTCGGGTGATGCATACACGTATGAAGCAACAAAAAATATGCTGACCAGCAAGGCAACGGAATATATTAACGAGCACCAGCCTGATTTCACCTTTTTATATTTAGGGCTGGTTGATGTGATGGGGCATAAATACGGGTGGATGTCCGATGAGTATATTCAATCTGTTTATGATTCTTGGGTATGTGTGGAGGATATAACCCGTGCCATTCCTGAAGATTATACGATTATTGTTCTCTCTGACCATGGCGGTCATGATCGCAGCCACGGCACGAGCATGCCGGAGGATATGACGATCCCGATCTTTATAAAAGGAGCAGGCTTTACCCCAGGCGGACAGCTGCCGGAGGCTTCGATCATCGACGTTGCCCCTACCATTGCTAAGCTGTTGGATACACGGTGCAGCAAAGATTGGGAAGGAAAAAGTCTTTTGCCTTAGCCCCAGCGAAACAACAGTCCTCCCAACTGGTCATTCGTTCCGCTATTGCACCCAAAATAGCAGTTTTGAGGCGGCGAAGTGACAGACGTTCCGCTATTGGTCAATAAATCGTAGAAAATGTCACATTTAGAGTCGAATAGCGGAACGTATGGCCGCGAAATTTAAAAAATGGCGGTTTTAAGGCAAATAGCGGAATGTGTGACCATTTCCGCTCCATTGTGGGTAACAGCAGCCCTCCGCCAAAGCGAATGGAACAGCATATAGTCTTCCAGCTTTCTTTTTAAATTAAGTAAGGTTCATTTTCTTCTGCCTGAGCAACAGCTGGAACGCCATCCCCTAATGGAAACACAAAAAGCCCTATTAGGTAGAATCATTCAATAAAGAATGAATCACCCAATAGGGCTTAATACTCACAATAAGGCTCAAATAAGCAAAAAAAATGATTACTTATTTAGTCTAACAGGTAACTTATAATACTTCAATTTCTAGGTTAACCGGCCTTCACTCAGCTTGACTTATACTACAATTAGACAGAGCTCCAGCCAATACTTTCGGTATTTCTCATATTGATTAAAAGAAGAATCGCTGAAAGACATAAGAGCTATTAAGGTTCAATTTACTTAATTAATATTAATCTTCTAAAGATGGACTTAGATGGTACAAAGTCCGCCAACCAAACTATACCATTGCCT
Source organism: Paenibacillus sp. IITD108 (assembly GCF_036541265.1). Lineage (NCBI taxonomy): Bacteria > Bacillati > Bacillota > Bacilli > Caryophanales > Paenibacillaceae > Paenibacillus > Paenibacillus sp. IITD108. The sequence goes on from NZ_JAZHCT010000009.1 coordinate 123,827, forward strand.
TGGTAGAATCTAACTTCTTCATTCGAAGCAATCTCAGCTTGAATTTTTAGCAGTACAGGGGTTGGCGTTTTTCTACTACATTGGCGGTATTAGTATCCACTGATAAATGAACATACTGCCCCGCCATCGGTTGAAGCCCATCAATAAAAAACTTTTCAACTAACTGTCTTGCTGTCCCATGATACAAGATTGATGGTGGAGTAACCACAATATTCTTTGAGGTATAGAATGACCTCTCCACAAACAATAAGTAGTTCTTCACTAAAATAGCGAGAAGATTTCTTTTTTCCTTTCACTTCAATGAAATACATTTCCCTAGCCTCTTTACTGTGCCAATTTATGTCGCAAATAGTCACCACAACACGGATCGAGCAGATTAATAATACTCTCGTCATTTTCTAGTACACCTTGTAAGTACTTACACAATAGGTGTAATTCTTCTATCGGCGTTGGGTAATATCCGCCTTTGCTCTGACTCGCAATTCTAGCCATATTCCTCTTCCTTTCAAATTAGTGTATTGTACAAATCTATATAAAAAGTCAGTACCCGGAACTTTACGGATACTGACTTGTAAGCGCAAAAAAGCCCTATGAGCGCAGGTCTTAAAAAAGACATACAACCCATAGGGCTTAATACTAGACATAATAATAAAATAAAAAATTATCGTTTTGTTATTATATCATAAGTTGTTAATTCTTTTTAACTGTTTAACGGTAAAATATCATTTATATTATCTGAATTCCGTTATTTTTAATGTGCTTGCTTTCTATAATTTACCATTGAATCTAATTCCAGTCCCAAGTGATCTCGAATATCTTTAGGTATTGTTATTTGTCCTTTACTTGTAACTTTAGCTGAAAGTCCCTTCACGTCTTGCCTCCTTACTATTCCTTACCTTGCTATAGGCTACTAAGCTACTCTTGTAAAGTTATAGCACAAAAACACCATCAAAATGCTTACACAATATGGATGGTGTTAAAAGCATGATGCCAGCCTTCGTAATCTGTCCCAACTAACTGGTATTAGACATGCAGCGCTTAATGAATTAACTACATTGTTTGCATAATTATCTTGTTATCAAGATATATGGCTTTTCGCCTGCAATTTGAGCTAATTATTCTTAAGAGTCTGATCTTCATTATGTTTTTTCGGACTAAAGAAAAACCATATGGTTTGGCAAACGTATAGAGATATTGCTCTTTCAGCATAATTAGCCGTTTTACATCGCCGGCGGTAATGGCTTCCTTAATCGCCGGAATCAATTGCTTGTTGGTCACGCCAAAACGTCCCGGTTCCACCAGTTCGTCTACTTGCTTGGTTTGCTTATCGCTCATGAATACAACCTCCAACGTATGTGTTCATTACGAAGTCGATCGTATCAAGTCGTGATGCTCTCGTACACGGCGACTTGGGATCTTACAAGCTTACATAGGTTCCAAAGGCAACGTGTAATGTTTGCTTTCACATCGAAATTGACACTTTTTCCACTTCTGGTGTACATCGGCAACGCTTGTTAACAGATCTTTTACACATCTGTGCTCAGGCTCGCAATAGTTTCCAGCACCAGCAAAGGTAGTTTGCCATTATCACATGGAATATCAAATGAAAATTGCTCCTGCACATGTATTGGAAGGCCGATCACATCTTCAAGATACTGCTGGAGTTCCAGACCATCTGTTTGAATGTCCATCAGGACAATCATATCGTGTATCCTGCGAAGTTCAATCGTTACCGTATTAAAGTGGTAATGAAATTGAAGTTTTTCAATTGTAAAGACCCATTGATCAAGCTCTGGCACTTCTGGTGTGTCAATGAAATACTGTTCCTCGCTCTGGTCGAGCAACTGCCAGTTCTGTTTTTGAAAATGCTCAATACCTTCCATAATCCCCTTGGTTTGATTTTTCATTTCAACATACATTCACTTGTCCTCCGTTAATTATAATTTTGTATTTGTGTTACATAAGGCTATTTGGTTGTCAAAGTGCAGGTCATTCCAATCATTATGCAGTTGACTTCACCTCGCGTTCTTGGCTTTTGGTCGTTTATGTTCAACTCATAGCCTGATTATGCATCCAAAAAAAGTTAAAGAATACTGCTTAAATTCTGATATAAAATGAGTAGGTAAAGCGCTTCCAAAAAAACTGTCACATTTTATACAAATTTGACTCATTTATCCTTACCTGCTAGTTATAAATTAAGGCTGATATACACTTCATCAAGTTCCATTTTCGTTATTCCTATATAAGCCAACGTCATACTTGGCGAAGAATGGTTCAAGAGCTTTTGAATGCGGGTAATGTCGACACCGCTTTGATAGGCATGGTAGGCGAATGTCTTGCGGGTTGAGTGAACGCCTATCGCTTCCTTAATTCCTACTTGTCGAGCTGCATCATTTAATATGCGATAAGCCTGAACGCGACTAATCGGCTTAGTGAATTAACCAATTATAAAAGGCAGAACATTAATTTTGGCCATATTGAGCGGATAACTGAGGCTTTACAAATTGAAGATATTCGTAAAAATATTGATTTACAAGAGATTCAAGACGAATGAAGACCAACCGTTTTAATGGTGGGTCTTCACTTTGTTTTATGACAAAAGAAAAACCACATAGAGTTGTTAGACTCACATGTGGCTAATATCATACAATTCATCCTGTTTATATTAAAGCAACATTAAACGGGCTTTGTTATATAATCTATCTATAATTTTCTTATTCTTTTCGCCACTGGCTATAGGCTTAAACAAACTCAATGCATCTTTTTCAATAATATACTTGTCTAATGCAGCTTCCAATAAAGCATAGGCTTCTACGTTCATTAAAAGTTCAACATCTTCTTTGTTTAATATCCATCCATCCGTCATTAGTTTTGATTTCTCGTATACAATAAGCTCCTTATGAAAGACTTTTCCCGAAAATACAGTCTGAAACAATTTGACCTGCTCACGAGTTACTCGATTATTTTTCATCAAATTTATTGCAATACTTTCTAATGCGAGATAATTAAATATTTTATAGTATTCAACCAACATACTAATTAAATCATCCGTCACACCAGTTTTATCAATACAATTCCAAAAATATTGCATAACAATATGTTCTTTCGCAGCGTCATGCATTGGTATGCTATTAATATTACAGTAGAAAAAACTAATAGCATTTTCATTGAGGGAACCATTGATTGATACTTGATCACAAACATCCATACTAAGAATAACTTTGGTTACCTGTTCAACTTTTTCTTTTTCAGTTAAGGACACATCATCTATTATAGTATTAATTGATTTTCCCATACTTCCTCCCTACCCTTCATCGTCTTTGATCAGGAAATTCTCTATAATATCTCATTATTCTTGCTACTGAACTTCTGATTTGTGGAAGATACATTTTTACTAACTTTTGTTGCTCACGATTTAATTCTGGTTCTCCCTTTAGAGGCTTACCGTTTTGTCCTACCCTAACTACATTGTTTTTACTATCGTAAACGTGTACATGAGCCGGCCCATGATCATTCGAAAAGTAGTAATCTTGAATATAACCATAATTTGTTACAGGTGATACATTACTTGGAGGAAGTTCAGCAGCATATGCTTTTTCTCCTACAACCCAATCATGAATACCATCCCAGAACCCTGGAGCACCTTCACTTATCGTTTCAATAATAACTTTTAAATTAACCCCAGTCGCTTTTCCGTTACTTAGAATAAAACTAGCAGAACCAATTGTACAATCAGTATAACTGCAAGCATTATTTCGCCAAGCATCATTTGCTTTCGCCAGTATCTTCTGACTTGCAATTGCATTATTTACACAAGTCTGACTTTTACAAGATTTTTTAACAACTTCTAATTCCCACCAAGAATTTGAATTCCTAGAAACTTCCTCCTTAATACCATCATTAAGGTACAAGTCTAAACCACTGAACGAATCAACGTAACATCCTGCATCTCTTCCCGCTACGCACATTCCGTTTGGATCAGTATAAATCAACGGATTATTTAACACATACGTATAAAGATTCAAAGTAAGAGGGTCACCAATACTTCCTTCATACGTATCCTAGTTTATAAAGCGTCACTTATGTATAAACAATGGGCAGGATTGCCCGGCAATCTCTACCCATATATTGTATCATCCTGCATCATAATTGGATACTTCTGGAATAATATACGACGCCTTTGTTTTCATCAAATAATGGATAATGTTCACTAGCTTGCGCATGATGCATACAATGGCCTGCTGCTTCGTCTTTCCTGCCTTCAGCTTCTCTTCATAATATTGAAGAAAATACGGATTACGCGGCTCTTTCTTCGTTCTTGTGACAGCCAGTTGCCGAATCGCCAATGCTTTTATAATGGTATGCAGTTCGCGATTGCCTTGTTTGCTCTTGTAATTGCGGGACTTATTCCCAGAGCCTACCTTAATAGGTGCAATTCCGGCGAATCGAGCGAGTTTGTCCGAGTTGGCAAAACGATGAATGTCGCCAATCTCTGCCACAAGTTCCGCCGAGGTGACCAGATCAATCCCTGTCATCGTCTCCAGTTGAAAGCCTAATTGACTCATCAAGTCTTGGATCTCTTTCTCTATGCGTGCCAGATTGCGCTCTGAGCATCGTATATCTCTGACTAGACTTCGAACAATAAAATCGCGTTTGTCCTGAAAATCTCGCCATGTACTTCCATCCGTCTGTACAAACTCTTTAATTTGAGCAGCTTTTTTCGTGGACAGTCCGTTGTTACTCAGAGCTCGCAGGAATTGAGCCAAACTTGCGATGGAGACAGACTCCAGATGATGCGGCGATGGATAACGCCACCAAAAACCCAATGCTGTTTTCCCGTCCACTTGTGAGAAAAACTTCTTGTAACTCGGATAATGATAGCCAAGTTGTTGATGAAGCTTTTTCACCAGCCCCGTCAAGTTCTTGGCGGGCGGATAGAGCGGTAGCCCTTGACGCGCTTAACTCGCTTCTTGTTGAGCGGAATACCGACGAGATACTGATGGTTCTCCGGGTAGCGAAAGAGATTTTAGCAGCCGTAGATTCCGCCAAACACAAGTGAGAACTCTTCGATCAGCCCTCACTTTTCGCGAGAACGCCGCCGCATATGCTAAGTAGTAACACGAAAGCCGCGTGGGGTTCTTACGTTCCCACGTGGCTTTTTGAACGCCAACAATTAGCCGCCCGCTTCATTCGTCACCGGGTGGGGGTTATAAAAAAGAAAAACCACATGGAGTTGTTACACTCGCATGTGGAAAATTCTTCTCAGGTTACTTTTTTAATGGGTCACCAAATTCGAATTTTATCATTCTTATTTTATACTCAGTTAATAATTCGTCGTCAGATATAGGTTTAAGTGAAGTCATTGCCCCTACTTCTTTTATTACGCTAGGAGTTATAGTGTCTAGGTTACTTAATTCATCTTCCAAGTGGTAATTTTCTCTTCTAACAGTAGAGAGTAGTTTTAATGACTCTTCACCCTTATCGCCCTTAAATATGACAACTTCCTCATTCCCACTGGCCAAGGTTTGCTTCCACTGTATATACTTACCGCCAGAACCTTCACTCAAACCAAATCCATCATACTTAACAATGACAGTATCCTCTACGATTATTACTTGACCATTGATTTCATACTCCAAGTAAAAAGGAAATTCCCCATAAGTATAGAAAGGTTTGGGGGGATCTTCTGTCGATGAAAGACCGATATATAGTAGCAACCAAGGACCTACTATATAACTAACTAGAAGAAGTGCTAATATCATTACGCCTATCAATAACGGCTTCAACTATGTCTCCCCCTTTTTAACGATTTTTTAATGCATTGATTACTGATTCCATAGCATGATTCATCATACTTTTTTCAATAATTGTTTTCAAAGAATCAAAAAAACTCATTGGATGCTGACTTTCAAGAAGTATCAATTCCCCAATAGATGGAGTACCAATAGTACGTGTTAAAACGTCCCCATCAACAACATAATGTCTCATAACTGCACTATAATTTTTGTATTCTTTCTGTAACCCATATAATTTATAATTTGGCTTAGATGTGTTGAAAGTGATGGCATTTTGGTTTGTTGCCAAAGCGTTAGCTATCGCTTCTCCACCACCTTTAGAATGCCCTATCATAGTAACTGCTTTACCATTATGTTCCTCTACAAATTTTTTCGCAAATTCGATTGAGTCACTCATATCAGTGGAAAAACCAGCTGGTTGTTGAAGATTATTTACCCAATCTCCTTTAGTTGAAGACCCTTTATTGACCAGTGCATATTCAGTAACCCCGTACGCAAATCTTGAATATACCCCTATTTTCAGTCCTTCCTTATTAATATAGAGATCTTTAAGTATCCAACCACCTTCTAGAGAAGGTCCTAATATATCTGATTTCTGAATATTATATACATCCTGTGCCATATATGCAGCTTCAAGAGGTGAAGGCATATGTCCGCTCGAATCAACATATCTTAACGGGTTATTATGCACATACGTATAAAGGTTTAAAGTCAGTGGATTATTCAAATCCCCTTCATACGTATCCTAGTTAATAAAACGGACTTTGAATAAAGAAAGTGGCAACTGGAACGTCAATCCAATTACCACCAATTATATCATCCTGCTTGCTTTAGCGGTAAGGTCGGCATCACGTAAACGGATTTGTTTTTCATCATTGCATAAATGATATTTACCAGTTTCCGCATGATGCAAACAATCGCTTGCTGCTTTGTTTTACCTTCTGCTAGTCTTTGCTCATAATAGGAATGAAAATGTGGATTCCTTGGTTCTTTCTTGGTGCGAGTAACTGCAATTTGTCGAATAGCGAGGCTTTTGAATATGTCATGCAATTCTCGGTTACCTTGCTTACTCTTATAGTTTCTTGACTTATTCCCAGAGCCAACGGTTATAGGTGCGATTCCTGCGAATCGAGCAAGCTTGTCTGCTGAAGAAAATCGGTGAATATCTCCTATTTCAGCAACAAGTTCTGCCGCTGTTACAAATTCAATGCCTGTCATGGATTCAAGCTGAAAACCAAGCTGTTTCATCAAGTCTTCTATCTCTACTTCGATGCTGGCTATTTCCTTCTTTAAAAAGCCTATGGTTTTTACCTGACTCTTCACGACAGAATCTCTTGAATCCTGAAAATCTCTATACGTATCACCGTCAGCAGTAATGAGCGATAAGATTTGAGTAGCCTTCTTATTAGAAAGTCCATTGTTACTATGACTGCGTAGAAAAATAGCAAGTTCATCCTCTAATACGTCTTTTAACTTCTGTGGAGAAGGGTACGTCTCCCAAAAGGCAAGTGCCGTTTTACCATCTACCTCTGAGAAAAACTTCTTATAGCTTGGATAGGGATAACTAATCTGCTGATGTAATTTCTTCACCGTTCCAGACAAGCTATTGGCTAACCATTTCCGTTGTGTGATTAGCTGGCTAATTGCCCAGTATAGATCAATTGGCTTTGCATCAGGTAAGTTGTGCAATTCATCACGTAAAACTCTTGCAACGCATTCCGCATCCCAACTATCAGACTTCTCAACTGTCACATGACTCTTTCTTCTTGCATTAGATAACTTAGGATTAACCTCTTTTACCCAGCACTGTTGTTCTTTCAGATAGACAGCCAACCCTCTACCGTAACCGCCTACATCTTCCAAGCCATAGACAACGGATAACTTCTTTTTTGTATGTTTCTTCACTTCCTTTACGAGCAAAGAAAATGCGGATGGCTTGTTATCAAACTTGATCTCACCTAGCTTTTTATTCCAGCAATCTATAATGACGGCTGTATGATGCTGTTTGTGGAGATCGACACCCACATAGATCAGATTTTGCTGCTCAATCATCTTTGTTTCTCCCCTTCTGTAGTTGTTATTTGAATCGTTACTAATAAGTTAGATTTCATTTCAAACAAGATTCATTGCTACGTAGATACTTGCGCTGTATGAATCCAGCCCATTAGTAACCACTCAAACGAGCGGTTAGAACATAAATGGTAAGATAAGGTTGCATCCTCAGTTCGAGCGGTCATAGCCGCAAAGACACGTTAGCAATCTCTTATTTACTTATTTATATTCCTTGACTAAATAATAGCTTGATGCAATCCATCTGCTTCAATCTGACCGTAACGATACTTTCCTTGATAAAATGATTTGCGGTCTAGGATGCGTTTTACCTGTACCTTGGTAAACGACTTTCCTTGCTCCGTAGTGAATCCTTCTTCATTCAACTGCTCAGCTAATGCAGTTAGTGACCATGCTTGAAACTCTTCTTTTAATTGAAATAATCTCTTTACGATTGCTGCTTGCTTCTCGTCAATGACGATTTTCTTTGAACCACGCTTTCCCTTATAACCAAATGGGATGCCACCACCTGCAAACTTACCTTCGGATGCTTTCTTGTTTCTCCCACGTCCTAACTTCATGGTAATCTCTAGGCGCTGGTAAGCATCCAGCAGTTCCATCAACCCATTGATTAAGAAGTCTGATGGGTCTTTCTTAAATATGCTGTATGTTGGCTGTTCGATGCTCTGAATATCAATGCTATGCCGTTTTAATTCACGATGTACAAGCACTTTGACTATGTCGCTTCTCCATAGCCTACTTGTGTTTAGAACAACTACATAATCAACTTTATTACTGGATATAAAAGTCATCATATCCTGAAAGCCTTCACGTTCGACTTCTAAGGCTTCCTCGTCTACCTTTGCACCGCTGATTCCTTCGTCCATAAATACATGAACGAGATGCCATCCTTGGCGGTCACAGTACATCTGAATCTCGTCCTGCTGGTAAGATAGGCTATAACCATCCTTGGCTTGCCCTTGCGTACTGACACGAACATAACCGATTACGTTCTTCATAATTTCAACTCCGATTAAATGAAGCGTTACAGCAATTACAATTAGTGTTACTCTTAAAACTACCACAACCTAATTATAGTACGGTTAAGACTATCATTCAATGCTTTTTATACAAAGACATGATATATTTATTGCATATAACCATTAAGGGGAATCATTATGAAAATCAGAATACGATTAAGGGAGATTCTGGCTGAACGTAATATATCACAAAGAGAACTTGCTCGAATGATGGGTATTCGTCATCCAACAATAAACCATTTATGCTCGGATCAAGTGGACAGAATTTATATTCGAACTCTCGAACAAATCTGTGAAACGCTTAACGTTAAACTACATGAACTTATTGTTGAAGAACAAGAATAGCTATCGTATCGCTTTTGTTTTTTTAAATTGTCTCGACGGCTGGATGTGCTATGCCTATTTTCATAAACGTTAAATAAGCTATTGATCTAAACCACCCCCCGATGATTAGTTATCGTCTTTCCAATAGTTTCTCGGCATCGGGGATTGCTTTTTCTTTATTATCAAGTAAAATTAGGACTAAGTTATTTTTATTTCATCCAACATATTGGACTTTTTATCGTTATCGGCAAAATAACGTGTCCGTCTGTGAGGATGTGTATCTACTGGTTTATTGCCAGTGGCTCTAGGCAGTTCCCTGTGGGAATTGTCATTTTTTTTGCTAAGGTTTTTCGATTGGCATAGGTTGACGGTGTATATAACTGTCTCAGAGCAGATTCTTCAAACGTGTCTTGTAACACTTGAAAACCGAGAAGCGTTTCAATCTTGGATATGTTCTGTTTATTTTCCATAACCCAAGAAAAGTCTAACGTGCTTACTGATGATGGATATTCAATTTCATTAAGTACTTTAGTAGTCATGTAATCAAAAAATTGCTTATTGAGCAACTCAACGGCGTTTTTAGTCGGTGAAAACTTCTTCATGTCGTTATCACTTGGCTTAATTTCAAGCCGCAGGATTCCCTTTGACTGCTCGACAATTTCAGGCAATGCTTTCTCTTTTTGCATCTGTCGCTGCTTGTCATAGAAGATAATTCTGCTGCTCTTATTGAAAAACTCAACTGTCTGATCTTGGTTGAAACTTCTTGTGTTCTTAAATGCTAACTTTTGCTTGCTTAGCATTCGTACATACTCACCAACATCTTTGCCTGCTTGAAAGTTCCAACATATATCTGCTCTGCTTATCGACCATTCCGAATGGGGAATTTTTATCGAGAAGAGTTGATATATGCGTTCCTGTACTCTTTCAAAGAATCTAGGAATATCCTGCTGATTAATGAGAGTTACATTGTTGCCATACAATAGCTTTGGTATTGAGACTTGAATGGACAACGTCTGACTCCCATCAAGATACTTGATATACGATAACTGTTCGTCATATATTTCATACCTCGTTTGGAGTACACCAGTTTCCTTATTTAGAAATGTAACTGACTTACAATTCTCTGTGCTTAACAATGCTTCTGATTCAAGGTGAATGGGTCTTGCTTTTATCACAACCGTATCAAACATTCAATTCCTTCTTTCTATTTTTAGATGGATTAATATTCTGGATCAAATTAGCTATGTTATAAGAAGCGACACTATGCTACATCGTCCTCACATCCCTTACAGCTTTCTCATTTTAATCTTTCATCCATAGCAAATCATGCTTTTTAAGAAGCTTAAACAATTCATTATGAAAACTTTCTTCCTCTTCGTCCCATACAAAAAATCCTGTAATCCCCATGAAATACATCATAGAACGTAAAGCTTCAATGCGATTATCATGTTTTCTCTCCCATTGCAATTGCTGCTCATCATCCAACCCTAATGGAACAGACTCATTAAGTACATTTGTCATCCTTTCTATTATTTCATAAGCTTTATTGCCTCTATCTAATTCATAAAGTTCATTGTACAACTCGCCTTGGAGCGTAAGAATAACCTTCTCTATCTTCAATTCCTCTGTAGCCATTCTCCATTCATCTTCATGAGGATCAATTATTTTTGTATATCCATATTCCTTACCATCATCGTCTGCAATAACATCTTCAACTTCAAACGAATCTCGTTTAGATTCACGTCTTAAATAATCGAGTCGTAATTCTATTTCTTCAACTTTAGTAAGTTCCTTCTGAAAGAAATCTTCTTCAATCCTAAATAATTGTGACAATGCTTCAAGTTTTGCTTTAGGTATTGGTCTGCGTCTACTAAGCCAGTCTGTGACTGTGGATGGTGTGATCCCTAGCTTCTCAGCTAATTTCTTATATGTTCCGTTATACAGTTTTACAATGTACTCTAGACCTATCATTATTAGCCCTCCTACCATGACGTATCAATACGTCTTACAGTTAATATACCATTTGACGTGTCGACACGTCAATAACATTCTGAAAAATACTTACAAAAAGAAAAACCACATGGAGTTGTTACACTCGCATGTGGCATTATATTATTCACTATAGCCTATCATTATTTCTCCTTCATGATAAAACTCAATAACAAATTCTTCAGGAGCGTATATCCAAGTATCGAAGCTTACCCTTTTAATATAATCAATATTCTCTAGTATATTTGACAATTTCGATTCAATAGCTGGAAACAATGCATTGTCCCAAAGGATATATGCTCTTACATCAACTGCGTTTTCAACAAGTAAATCAAATTTTTGTTTAGCCTTAACTTGACTCCAATCAATTCTTCCATAAAACGTAAAAGGAAAGCAGTCTTGTAGACTATCAAACAGCTGAATAGTTTCCACTTCTGACAATATTAAAGCCTCTTTACCCAATTTTCCGATACACTCTTCATATAATGACATATATGCGACCCTTTCATTAATTTAAGGAATTAATAATCGATTTATATGCTTTTTCTCCACCTTCAATTTTAAAAACATACTTTTCTGTACCATTTCTAAAGTCCTCCACATTTATATGGAATCCTTTATCAGGATCAAAATCAACTCTCCAACGCACCTTACCATCAGCAGATTGTCTACCTATTATCTTATTATTTCCGTAACTTGTTTTAAGTCTTCCTACGTAAGCCTTCGAATTTGGTCCCATATCACCTATAATATCAAAAGCTAGGTTTCTCGCTTGCTCATAAGATTTAAACGTACTTTTTAGTATTTTTTCATTACCCTTCTCTGTAAATTCAAAAGCTCTTTCTATCTTCCTCCCTTCATTACTACTTAATTTTACAATCAATTTACCACCCTTAATAAATTTACTAATAGGTATAAAACCTGCTAAAGCAAGGGATTTTTCAAAAAATGATGCTTCATGATCCAATACTGTATTAATATCATCCAAAACCAAGAAATTTGCAACTGCCATAGATGCTTCAATTGTTCCTGCTTTAGCCTCTTTCCAACATACCCCTAATCCTACATTAGCACAATGAATTGCTACTTTTTGGCGTGCTAACCATGTTCCAGTCGGCATAGTAATATTCCCTGTCGGATCAACATAAATCAACGGATTATTAAGCACATACGTATATCGGTTTTGACTAAGTGGATTATTCAATTCCCCTTCATACGTATCCTCATTAATAAACCGTCCTAGACTTGGATCATACCATCGTGCACGCAGATATTGTAGCCCCGTCGTTTCATCCCAATATTCGCCAGAGTAGCGGAATAAGTTGTCTACTCCTCCATTCACATTAACTGTCTGGTCGATGGTATTACCCCAAATATCATACGTATATGTGTTGAGTTCCTCTCCGTTCTGCCCATACAGTCCCACTACATCACCATGCCCATTATGGACATAGTATGCTTTAGCACCATTTGTTCCTACTTGCATGGCTAGACCATTTCCACGAATGTAACTAGTTTTCGGAATGACATCACCGTTACTTTGGACAATCCCTTCCGCAATAATATCCTGCCCATCATAGTAATAGCGAATTGTTACATCATTGTCGATACGTTCCACTAACAGGTTGTCTCCATTGTAGCGATACTCTACTTCCTGCGCATCAACTGTTGTAACTTTAACCAGTCGGTCCCATTCGTCATATTCATACTGGACATTTTTACTGAGATCCACGGCGCTTTCAGACTGCAGCACCTGTCTATTCCCTCTTTTATCATAGCTATAATCTTCATTAAAAAGGGAAGACGTTTGAATCCGGTTCATATTGTCATAGGTAAATAGGTCTTCGGTTGACTGTCTGCTAACGGACTGTTCTCGCGATGACATGTTATTGCTTAAATCATAGGCATAGGTAAACTTGAACAACTCTGCCTGATTCAACGTATGTGTCATTTCATTGAGCCTTGCATAGGAGTAATCCATTTGTGTCAATATGCCGTTGCCAAGCGTAGTTTTATTCCATTGACCTTTGGCATTATATTCGTAATTCGCAACAATACCTTGGTTCCAAGACAGCTGTTCCAATTGATTCTTCCCATTATAAGCATAATCAACCGTCCCTTGGAAAGGTGTGTCCATACTCGTTCTTAAACCAGCATCATCATATTCATACGTGATACTCTTCTGATCCGGAAAGATAACAGTCTTCAATTCGCCTGTGTATGGATCATAGACATATGATGTCACTTGATTATGGTTATCGGTCATGCTAGCGCGTGTACCATCGACATTATACGTATACTCGATGGCATCACCTGTCGGACTCGTTTTACTCAGCAAGAAATTGCGATCGCTATACATATAGGTAAATAGCTGTCCTTTTTTATCGTATAGCGCAATCCGGTTGCCATTGCCATCATATTGATAATGTTCGCTCTTATTTAGCGGATCAATGGATTGAATAAGTTGGCCTAATTGGTCATACTTTTTCTTACTAATCGCTTGATCCGGGTAAATAGTTTCAATCAGCTGTCCTTGACGATTGTAAAGATAAGTATATTCGTTATTATCAGCACCTCGTACACTTGTTAATTGTCCTAATGCGCTATAATTTAATGTGGTTTGATTCCACTTCCCGTCCCACTCTTGTATGAGGCGATTTGCTTGATCATAGGCCCCCCGCCACTTTGCTTTATAGGCTTGGCCTTCTTTCTCTTCCTGACGAATGACACGACCTAAATGATCGCTAATTTCTCTTATTTCTTCCTCGCCATGCTTTGAGGTTACCATAAAAGATAGATCATCATAAATAATAGTCTGCATTAAAGAAGCTGCTACACTCGTCGTCAAGACCCTTCCCCAGTTATCATAGGTCATCGTTTGATGTACAAAATTAGGGTCCCTGCTCGCGATTACCCGTCCAAAGGCATCATATTCCTGGATGGTCTTATTCCCCTTCTTGATGGGATCTTCGCCTGCTTGAGCTTGTGGATTTTCAACGTACATCCCACTCTCGACCTGCCAGCCCAGTGCATTCCACTTCACATAATTTTTGCGTCCAAGCTCATCGGTTTGAGTAGCTTCGTTATTCGTATCATCAATATCCAAGGACACCATGCTATTGTCTGGATGCTTAGTCGTGACCATTCGGCCTAACGCATCATACGTGAATGTCGTCATATGCTGATTGCCATCTTTTACTGTTAGTACATTCCCCGTTGACCGATCGTAAGTGGCTTCGACCACTTGTGTCTTCGCAATCCCAGTAGCTTGTGTAAAGGTAGGTGCCACAAGCTGCGTGTACGGTCTGGTCACTTTTGTAGGAAATCCGTAGTTATATAAAGCGCTATATTCAATTTGTGTTTCCCTATTCATGTCCTGATCTAGTGATCTCACTAACGTTTGATTCCCGTAGCTGTCATATTCGTACTGGGTATGCTGTAAGATGGTACCTGTGGGAGAACCTTCTCGCACTTTGACTTCAGTCATAGCTCCTTGTGGATTACGAGATACGACTTCTGTATATAGGGACTGACTCGCAGTTACTGGCTCTACAGAAGATGCTAAGCGTTTTGTTCCGCTATGATACGTATACGTACTCGTTAGATTATGCGGATTTTTAACTGTTAAGATATTCTGATAATCATCATACGTCGTTGTACTCGTTACTGGTACTGTTGTAGTAGAGGTCGCTTCATTCCGATAGAAAGTCGATATTCCTGTAGGATTCGTTCTTCGTTTTGCCTCGTCGTAAGTCATATCCGTCACTTTTGTAATCGTTCCGTCACTGAATCTCGACTGCGTGTTGTAATACATCGAGCCTGCATTTGAATTAATATATTGCTTTTTATAGGACATTTTTGTTTCTAGTAAACCATCAAAGAGCGTAGTAGAGAAGTTATAGTTTTGGTTGTAAGAGCTTGCCATATCTCCTGTGTACACTAATGTCGAAACGTTGTATGCGTAAGGGATTTGTTGACCATCATGATGAACAAGATCTTCACGCTTTATTAAGCGGTATTGTTGATTGTATTGCCCGCTTCCGATCCAACGGCTGACAGGATTTGTTTCATACGTATATTTGCTTTTCACCCCTGTTGGATGGGTTACCTCCGATAATAAATAATAAGGGTTACTCATCGAACCTGAACCGCTTAAACTAAAGACAGCGGGTTTATACTCGTATTGATAGGCTGTTGTACGGCCAATGGGATCGGTAACTTCCTTCAAGACTTCTTTTCCTTCTTGTACTTCTTTGTCGTACGTAATGGTTTTGCCGTTGTAGGAAATGACCACTTGCAAGCCGGTATAGGCAATGGTTAATTTATTTTGCAAAGCATCTTCGATGGAGGTTAAGACAAGGCCATAGGCTGCATGGTTGGTATACCCAAATCGAATGGTATTTTGATAACCATCCTCGAGTTGCAGGATGTTACCGAGAGAATCAAAATAATACTTCATCCCGTAGACCGACGATAAGGCATATTGAGATTGCCTGCCCTCATACGACACAGATGTGTTATTCTGAAAACTTAGATCAGACCAAGGATAATTCACCAAACTAGAACCGCTTACTTCGTAAATACCTTGTCCAATACTGACATACTTCTTATTATTTTCAAACTTCATATACGGCACATTCCAGCGCCAGCCTTTTCCGATCGGAAACTTCTTGTCGAAAGGATCATCTTTTACTTTGTTGTAAGCCGTCTGGCTAACTAGGACAGTATAAACAGGGCCTGGATTATAATAGTATAATTCATATTCATAATAACCACTGCTAAAGGATCCTCCTTGACCACTACTATTGCGTGCACCAGATGCAATTATATTTTTTTCCAATTCGGCTACACTTGAAGAAACGTATACGCCATCATTTGTTTGATACGTTGTTTCCGTCCATTCAGTATAACGCGGATAATCATAAACGTTAGGCGTTGGTGTGTAGCTGTATTCATAAATATAACTACCACTACCATGAGTGCCGCACGGATGAACGACATCATTATCTTGTGGCGGCGGATTAAAAATCGCTCTTTCAAGCGCTTGCTTCGAATAGTAATCGCCTCTACCGAATAATTGAGTCCCTTTTGGTTCTGACCAGACCACACCACCTGATTTTACATTATTTATACACGCATACTTTACTAATGTCCTGTTATATTCTTGAAAAAGTGTGTAATAGATATTTCTAGTTCGAAATGTCGTCGAGTAGTCAAATACGTAACCATAAGTACTACTTATATCTAGATCCATTGCGCTTTTTTGTGCGTCATTTGAATCATACGTACGCTGCAGTGTAAAAGACAATCCATTTCTTCCTGGTAAGGTAAACTCTTCTTCGGCCAGTGAAATACCACCGGATAGAAGTGAAATATTTTCATGGTAAAGTCCAACCTGATAAGGTGCGGTATCATTTTTTAAAGTAGGAATCTCAATGGGCTCGGTGGGATTTGTATTTTGTATGCTTGCCGATTTTCCATGTTCGGTTGGTATCTCCGTTGGTTTTTCATACTCTACCCGTAGATCAATCCCATCGAAAGTAAGAGGTTGTTCCTGCTCTTTCTGAGGTTGTTCCTGCTCTTTCTGCTGTTCATCAAGGAGTAACATGGTTTTATCTATATTCATTTCTTGAAACGCATTAGCAGGGTCTTGCTCCCATAGCATCGTAAATACCTGAGGAAGAGTTAAGCCATTTTCTAATTTCTCCTCTACCCATTCTTTCTCAACGTCAAATTGATTGATTAGATCTTCAAGGGTCATTTTTGAATACGCTTCCATTAGTTCGCTAGCTTGTTTCGCATAGGAGCGTGCGAAATTTAATCTTTCCTGTTCTACTTCTAACCTCGCTTCACTGAGTTGATCCAAATCCTCTCCAGTATTCAGGCTTCTAAAACGCTCATATTGCTGTTGCTGAATGGCAATTTCAGCTTCTGTTCCTTGGAATGCTGGTTGTATAGCCTCTATTTCATGAAAGGGTGATTCTGTTATAGCATTTTCGATTACTGGTTGATCAATTGCCGGTTCACCCGGGAGCTTGATTGCTTCTTCCCAGCTTACTAGCAAATCTTCATCATTTACTGGCAATAAACTTTCAATTTGTTGATCAGTGACTTCACTGTTCGCTTGTACAGAATAACTGCCAATAAACTCAGCATTCGATCCAAGTAGTACAAGACAAAGAAGAATAGCAATAAAAGGTTTAATTCGATATCGATATCTCATTTAAAATCTCCTTAGTATTTTTATAACATAGTGTGATGGATGTAACTTGTTTTATTCTAATCTAAAAAAATACGAAAGGATTACTTTATACCTCAAAAATTATCCTCGACATAAGTTCTTCCTAACAGATTGCCGTTATCATCATACGTAAATATCCAGCGGCTTGAAAATGTTAATTCAATTGAAATAAGTCTCCCATTATTGTCGTAATTATACTTCGATCTATATATTGGATTACTTGGGGGTGAGGGTTGGTCAAAACTATCAAAGGCTACAACTGTAAGTTTGTGGGGATAACTTCCACCGTATGTAAATGTATTGTTTGGTGCATAGACCATGCCAACTTCCTCAGTTCCGTTGTAAATCTTATAGTATGCCACATGTACATCATTAGCAGGTGGAATATCCCACGTAAATTCATTTGGACTAGATTTTATACTTTTAAATCCTGTTGGTTTTAATGGTGGCGAAGAAAAAGTAAGATTTTGGTACTCTACATATAAAACAGCATTTGACCAGTCATAGTATTGGGGTAAATTAGTATTAGAAAAATATAAAAATGAGGTGTTATCCCCATTTGCCCATCTTTGTACTATATTTATTAAATTATTTGATTCACTAATTTTAGGGTTGTTTCCAATCCAACCTTGTATTTCACCCGAAAATTGAACATTTCCTACGTTTAAAACTTTGGCATTTACCACCTTTATTTTACTCTTATTAAAGGTAAATAAAATTGCCCCGCTATAATCCATAATATAATGTATTTCATATGGATAAAATGTATGGTAGTTTTCATATCCAATAAGTGGGTAGGTTGTTAAGTCTACCGTAGTGCTGCTTTGTGTATTTGGTTGAAAATAGGTGGTTCTTTTTACGTTAATACTTTCAATACGTCCATAGTTTGAAGTTATGGTTGCTGGAAAGCTAAAGCTTGAATTAGTAACATTTAAATTAAGAAATGTCTGGTTATTTTCAGTTTGGAACTCTTGAACTACTTCTAATCCTTTACCATCCGAATCAATCAGCCATACTGAAAAAAGATTTATCTCATCAACTGAAAGAAATTCTTGTGTTTGTCCTTCAACTTTAAACCTAAATTCTGATGGAGAGTTCTCCGAGTTTAAAATTATAGAACTTCTAAACCCGCTTTTAGTTAATTCAAGAGACATATCCGTGTCTGTCCATACATTTTCATATAATAAGTTGTCACTCTGTTCATTATAAATAGCTGCTGTTGCTTCATTTATTCCAACTGGGGTTAAGTGGAGGAGGTTTTCATTATTACCAATAGAATATCCTTGTGAAATATCAAGATTTACCTCTGTCATAAAATGTGTGTACGGTGCGACATAGGAAGAGTTAGTATTCGATTTTGCTCCCAGAGTATTCGATAACTTTGCTTGATTATTAACTTGCTTAGAAACGGAAGGATCTTTAATAGCCTGATCCTTCTTCACGAAATATGACTGAACATCCTGAAACAATCCATTTTTATCTTCATAATGGATAGGGCTTGCATGAATCTCAGCTGCAAAATTCCCATTCTTTAGCCTGTAATGTTTCTCATGGCTCGTTCTTTTCTCCACTAATTCTTGGGCTAATCCGCTTTGAATTTGCTTTTCTATAGACTCTATCGTGCTTGTTGATTTCATAAGATCACTTTGAGTGTCAGCAAATACGTCCTGCAATATAAGTGAAGTAAACAGCAACACTAAGGAAAATACCATTGTCCTATAAACTCGACTTTTAAAATCAAACTTCATATGTTTATTACCCCTTTCAAAAAATAAAAATCATAATAAAGAGAGAAAGTGCTTTCTACATTCGAATTTATTAGCTAATGCTATCTATTTAAAAAAATACCTCCTTTTTTAATATTCCGTTGTTCATCCTTAATATCTCATTTAAGGTTATATATTGTAAACGTCTTTAATGTTTCTTTAAATTTTTGATAAAAATTAGCCTAGGCAAAAAATTTCCCGGCTTGTTAGAATACATTTTATTGGGATCTGGTTTACCTTTTAACTTTCATTAGTTATTCGTATTTAAAATCTGTAATAACCATTTCGGGTTTGCCAGAGCTGTAAGTACTTACACAATAGGTGTAATTCTTCTATCAGCCTTGGGTAATAGCCGCCTTTGCTCTGACTTGCAATTCTAGCCATATTCCTCTTCCTTTCAAAGCAGTGTATTGTATAAATCTATATAAAAAGTCAGTACCCGGAACTTTACGGATACTGACTTGTAAGCGCAAAAAAGCCCTATGAGCGCAGGTCTTTAAAAAGACATACAACCCATAGGGTTTAATACTAGACATAATAATAAAAATAAAAAATTATCGTTTAGTTATTATATCATAAGTAGTTAATTCTTTTTATCTGTTTTTCGGATAAATATCATTTTTATTATCTGAATTCCACTATTTTAAATGTGCTTGATTTCTACATTTGAATAAACAGGTTAGTCGCCATTATTCGAACGAAAGTTTCCTATAAGCTGTTCAATAATTGCTACGTTATCCATCGTTTCTAAGTGGCGGGTTGAAGATAAAGTTAAAGGTATTTTGGGATCATCTAGATTTTCACAAGCATGGGAAGTTGCCATATGGATGATGCTAAGAGCATGATATTAGCCTACGTGAGCTTTCATGTTTGACTGATATTAGACATGCGGCTCTTAGTTAATTGACTAATTATAAGCGGCAGAACATTAATTTTGGCCATATTGAGCGGATTGCCGAGGCGTTACAAATTGAAGATATTCGTATGATTATTGATTTGCAAGAGATTGCAGATGAATGAAGACTCCCTGTTAAAATGGTGGGTCTTCATTTTGTTTTTAGCAAAAGAAAAACCACATGGAGTTGTTACACTCGCATGTGGCTAATCCTACAACCCAATCATGAATTCCATCCCAGTACCCTGGAGCACCTTCACTTATCGTTTCAATAATAACTTTTAAATTAACTCCAGTCGCTTTTCCGTTACTTAGAATAAAACTAGCAGTACCAATTGAACAATCAGTATAACTACAAGCAATGCCCATCCAGACGTAGATTCGATAGCTTCTTAGACGTGAGAACTATTTACTGTCCAGTATCTTAGTAAATTAAATTAATTTCTCATAAAAATCTAAAGCTACTTTATTATTGGGATCAATTGTTAATATTTCCGTTGCAGCTCGTATTGCTTCGTCTTTAGAAACAACTTCATCGGGGATTAAGTGCAAGAGAATTATCATTTCTTTTAAAGAAACATCACTGGAGTCTAATTCTATTGCCCTTCTAACATGGTACAAGCTCGTTTCATATGCCCCCTCAATAAAAGATAGTGGATTAATCATTACTGTTGCAGCAAGACTGTGAAGATCTACTGATTCCTTCTCAGCTATCAATTTACAGATAAAGGAGTATACCACTATGTTGCTCATTTCGTAAGAAATTTCCAGGACTAGACTTTCTAGCTCAATTGGATCATAATTATTTATTAATTTACTTGCAGCAGAATATCTTCCCTGTGTTATAAAATTGATTATTTCATTTTTAGTCATTTTGTCACCCATGCATTTCCAATTTTTATTGTACCATCAGCCAACTTATTGTAAGTTACAACAACAAGTTCGTTATTTACATACATCGATTTCATAAAGACATTTTTATAGCTACCTTGAGCACCTTTAGCCATTACTGTTGTCATAACAGCTGCAACTTGATCCCAATTATCTGGATCTTTAACAACTTTACTCCAAAGATGTTTGCTTTTAAGTATATGATTAATATTATTTGCACTAAGAGCAGCTATCTCTTTAGATATAACCGCCTTAGCCCCTTCTTTTACCCCCTGTTTTACAATTGCTTTTCCAAGACCTTTTACAGCATTTTTAGGCAAGGCTCCTTGAAATAATAAAAGTGGGTCATCATAAATAGGTATGGATCTAGCATTACCATAGTATAAATCGATCGTAAAGCCTGGTTTACGTTCTAAAAACACCACTTTGTCTTCGAAATAATTTTCCCAATAATTCATACTTCCATATGGCATATTTGATGAATTTATATAACCAGTCACTTTACCATTTTCAATTATAGGCCTATTAACGTATGCGCTGTCATCACCTAAGTAGATCGAAGAAATTGAATCACACTCGCCATCGTGAGCCCATTTCCCATCAGCAGATACACAATAATTACCTGTAGGGTCAGCATAGATCAATGGATTATTATGAACATACGTATAGCGATTTTGACTTAACGGATTCGTTAATTCTCCTTCATAAGTATCCTCATTAATAAATCTGCCTAGACTCGGATCATACCAGCGTGCACGCAGATATTGCAGCCCCGTTGTTTCATCCCAGTATTCACCCGAGTAGCGGAATAAATTATCTACTCCTCCATTAGCATTAACCGTCTGGTCAATGGTATTGCCCCAGATATCATACGTATATGTGTTGAGTTCCTCTCCGTTCTGCCCATACAATCCCACTACATCACCATGCCCATTATGGACATAATACGCTTTAGCTCCATTTGTTCCTTCTTGCATGGCTAGACCATTTCCACGAATGTAACTCTTTTTCTGGATGACATCACCGTTACTTTGGACAATTCCTTCCGCTATAATATCCTGTCCATCATAATAATAACGAGTCGTGACGCCATTTTCGATGCGCTCTATTAACAGGTTATCTCCATTGTAGCGGTACTCCACTTCCTTCGTATCAACTGTTGTAACTTTAACCAATCGGTCCCATTCGTCATATTCGTATTGGACATTTTTACTGAGATCCATCGTACTATCAGATTGCAACACCTGTCGATTCCCTCTACTATCATAGTTATAATAATCATTAAAGAGGGAGGATGTTTTAATTCGGTTCATATTATCATAGGTAAACTGGTCTTGGAATAACTGCCCGTTAATAGATTGTCCCCGCAAAGTGATATTATTGCTTTGATCATAGGCATAGGTAAACTGGAATAGTTCTGCCTGATTCAACGTATGCGTCATTTCATTAAGCTTAGCATAGGAGTATTCCATTTGGGTCAATATGCCGTTGCCCAGTGTAGTTTTATTCCATTGGCCTTTGGCATTATATTCGTAATTTGCGACAATACCTTGATTCCAAGACAGCTTTTCCAACTGATTCTTCCCATTATAAGCATAATCAACCGTCCCTTGGAAAGGTGTGTCAATACTTATTCTTAAGCCTGCAGCATCGTAGGCATACGTAAGACTCTTCTGATCCGGAAAGGTAACAGTCTTCAATTCGCCTGTGTACGGATCATAGGCATACGATGTCACTTGATTATCGTTATCGGTCATGCTAGCACGTGTACCATCGTCATGATACGCATACTCGATGACATCTGTTGGACTGGTTTTACTTAGCAAGAAATTGCGATCACTATACGTATAGGTAAAGAGCTGGCCTTTTTTATCGTATAGCGCAATTCGATTACCATTGCCATCATATTGATAGAATTCGCTCTTACTTAGCGGATCAATGGCTTGAATGAGTTGGCCTAATTGGTCATACTTTTTCTTACTAATCGCTTGATCCGGGTAAATAGTTTCAACCAGTTGTCCTTGACGATCATAGCGATAGGTATAAACGTTGTTATCGGCTCCGCGTACACTGCTCAATTGCCCTAATGCGTTATAGTTTAATTCGGTTCGATTCCCCTTCCCATCCCATTGCTGAATAAGGCGATTCGCTTGATCATAAGCTCCTTGCCACTTCGTTTCATACGTATTTCCTTTCTTCTCTTCCTTGCGGATTACACGTCCCAAATAATCACTAGTCTCTCTTATTTCTTCCTCGCTATGCTTTGAGGTTACCATAAAAGATAGATCATCATAAACCATAGTCTGCATTAAAGAAGCCGCTACACTTGTCGTCAAGACCCTTCCCCAGTTATCATAAGTCATCGTCTGATGCACAAAATTAGGGTCTCTGCTCGCGATTACCCGCCCAAAGGGATCGTATTCCTGGATGGTCTTATTCCCCTTCTTGATGGGATCTTCGCCTGCTTGGGCCTGTGGATTTTCAACGTATATCCCACTCTCGACCTGCCAGCCCAGTGCATTCCACTTTACATAACTTTTACGTCCAAGTTCATCTGTTTGAGTTGCTTCGTTATTCGCATCATCAATATCCAAGGACACCATGCTATTGTCCGGATGCTTCGTCGTGACCATTCGGCCTAGCTCATCATACGTGAATGTCGTCATATGCTGATTGCCATCTTTTACGGTTAGTACATTCCCCGTTGACCGATCGTAGGTGGCTTCAACCACTTGTGTCTTCGTAATCCCAGTAGCTTGTGTAAAGGTAGGTGCCACAAGCTGCGTGTACGGTCTGGTCACTTTTGTAGGAAATCCGTAGTTATATAAATCGCTATATTCAATTTGCGTTTCCCTATTCATGTCTGGATCTAGTGATCTCACTAACGTTTGATTCCCGTAGCTGTCATATTCGTACTGGGTATGCTGTAAGATGGTGCCTGTGGGAGAACCTTCTCGCACTTTGACTTCCGTTATATCTCCCTGAGGATTCCGTGATACGACTTCCGTATATAGAGACTGACTCGCAGTAACCGGCTCTACAGAAAACGCTAAGCGTTTTGTTCCGCTATGATACGTATACGTACTCGTTAGATTATGCGGATTTTTAACCGTCAGGACATTCTGATAATCATCATACGTCGTTGTACTCGTTACTGGTACTGTTGTAGTAGAGGTCGCTTCATTCCGATAGAAAGTCGATATTCCTGTAGGATTCGTTCTTCGTTTTGCCTCGTCGTAAGTCATATCCGTCACTTTTGTAATCGTTCCGTCACTGACTCTCGACTGTGTGTTGTAATACATCGAGCCTATATTTGAATTAATATATTGCTTTTTATAGGACATTTTTGTTTCTAATAAACCATTAAAGAGTGTGGTAGAAAAATTATAGTTTTGATTGTGAGAACTCGCCATATCTCCCGTGTACACTAATGTCGAAACATTATAGGAGTTTGGAATTTGCAACACATCATCCAGAACGACATCTTCACGCTTCATTAACCGGTACTGTTGATTGTATTGCCCACTGCCGATCCAACGGTTAACAGGATTTGTTTCATACGTATACTTGCTTTTCACCCCTGTTGGATGGGTTACCTCCGATAATAAATAATAAGGGTTACTCATCGAGCCCGAACCGCTTAAACTAAAGACAGCGGGTTTATACTCGTATTGATAGGCTGTTGTACGGCCATTGGGATCGGTAACTTCCTTCAAGACTTCTTTTCCTTCTTGTACCTCTTTGTCGTACGTAATGGTTTTGCCGTTGTAGGAAATGACCACTTGCAAGCCGGTATAGGCAATGGTTAGTTTATTTTGCAAAGCATCTTCAATGGAGGTTAAGACAAGGCCATAGGTAGCATGGTTGGTATACCCAAATCGAATGGTATTATCTTGATAACCATCCTCGATTTGCAAAATATTTCCGAGAGAATCAAAATAATATTTCATCCCGTAGACCGAAGATATGGCATATTGAGATTGTCTGCCCTCATACGACACAGATGTGTTATTCTGAAAACTTAAATCGGACCAAGGATAATTCACCAAACTAGAACCACTAACTTCGTAAATACCTTGTCCAATACTGACATACTTCTTATTATTTTCAAACTTCATATACGGCACATTCCAGCGCCAGCCTTTTCCGATCGGAAACTTCTTGTCGAAAGGATCATCTTTTACTTTGTTGTAAGCCGTCTGGCTAGTAAGAACGGGATAAATAGAGCCTGGATTATTATTAATTAGTGAGTAATCATAATAACCACCTTCGTAAGTACCGCCTCGACCATTTTTATTGCGATATCCATCATACATCCGGAATATTTCCGTTTGTGCAGCACTACTGGTAGCGTAGGGCGCATCATTTGTCTGGTAGGATGTTTGCAGCGTATAAGTCTCCGGAACATGTTCACGATGGGAAGAAATTGTTGTAGGAGTATAGCGTAATTCATAATAATAATTATTAGGATTACCATAGGTACCACAAGCATGGGCCATTTCATTGGCTTTAGGTGGTGGATTTGCCTTAGCAAGATCAACCCCGTACATCGAGGAATATATCCCACTAGTGATGGTTACATTTTCTTTAGGTCCTGACCAAACTACTCCACCCGTTTTTACATTATTAACACATAAATATTTGTCTACCGTTACATTATAAACATGATCAACCGTGTATTTTATATCTCTGGTAAAAAAGTATACCCAATAGTCAAACGTATAACCATACGTGGAACTTATTTCTAGGTCCATTGCGTTTTTTTGTGCATCATTCGAATCATAAGTGCGTTGTAGAGTGAAAGACAACCCATTTCTTCCTGGTAAGGTAAACTCCCCTTCGTCCAGAGAAATACCACCGGATAGAAGTGAAATATTTTCATGGTAAAGTCCAACTTGATAAGGCGCTGTATCATTTTTTAAAGTAGGAATCTCAATGTGCTCGGTGGGATTTGTATTTTGTATGCTCGCTGATTTTCCATGTTCTGTTGGTGTCTTAGCCGGTTTTTCGTACTCTACCCGTAGATCAATCCCATCGAAAGTAAGCGGTTGTTCCTGTTCATTCTGCTGTTCATCAAGGAGTACCATGGTTTTATCTACATTCTTATTTTGAAGCGCATTTGCAGGGTCCTGCTCCCATAGCATTGTAAATACCTGAGGAAGAGTTAAGCCATTTTCTAATTTCTCCTCTACCCATTCCTTCTCGACATCAAATTGATTGATTAGATCTTCAAGGGTTATTTTTGAATACGCTTCCATATGTTCGCTAGCTTGTTTCGCATAGGTACGTGCGAAATTTAATTTTTCCTGTTCTATTTCTAACCTCGCTTCACCGAGTTGATCCAAATCTTCCCCCGTATCCAAATTCCTAAAACGTTCATATTGCTTTTGCTGAATGGCAATTTCATCTTCTGTTCCTTGGAATGCTGGTTGTATAGCACCAATTTCATAGAAGAGTGATTCTGTTATAGCATTCTCAATTACCGGTTGATCAATCGCTGGGTCTCCTGGAAGCTTAATTGCTTCTTCCCAGCTTACTAGCAAATCTTCATCATTTACAGTGAATCGGTCATCCAATTGCAGATTCAAGGATTCACTGTTCGCTTGTACAGAATAACTGTTGATAAACTCGAAATTTGAACACAAAAGTAAAAAACAAAGAATGACAGCAATATATGTTTGAATGGTTTTTTTCATATTAAGACTCCTTTCTTGGACTAATCGTTTTTATCTCTGATAGTTAATAAATTCCCATTAGCATCATAAATAAATTCTTGTGTATATCCACCTTCGTAAGTAATTTCAATTAATTGATTTTTTTGATTATACTTGTACGTACGCTTTTTTCCATAATTATAGTGAACGATGTTACTTGCCACAGATTCATTTCCATCGAGATACCTTGCCTTTACTGAAAAAGAATATTGACCAAATGTTATATCAGTGGCTGTATAACTATAATCTGTTGTATAGCCAAAGAAATTATCCCCATTGTAAATTATAAAATCAAATATTTCATCATTATTTGGTCCATCTACACTCCACTGTAAAGTAATGCTATTTGCCGTCTTATTGGTAATTGCTAAATTAGTCGGTGGCTTACGAACGACTCCATCTGTCTCCACATAAAGCATTGCGCTGCTCCAATCATAAGTTCTCGGATAACCATTGGCGCTAAATAAAAGACCTTCATTCGGTTCTCCTGTTAACCATCGTTGAACAATTTCTTCCAATGTCAATCCATATAAACTAGTGGGTAGATAATCTCCCCAGCTTTGTGTAATCATTCGTGGTGCATTTAGCAATCCCCAATGGTCAACATTAACCAAACTAGCATGTGTTACAGTTGAATTATTGAAAATATTAAAAATATCCCCAAGTTCAAATTTTATCAATCCGTACTCTGTTCTCATATATTCAACTCCACCAAAATAGAGCTCACTCCCAATATCTGGTGTAGCTGTGTAATATATTTTTCTATTATGAATTGGAGTCGGATCTGTCTGGTCATATATATGTAAACGAGCAGTTTGTAGATTTTCCGCATAAACAGTTGGATCGACATAAATTGGATACGTTAAATCGGTTGTATCTACTTCCAATTCAAGATAATGTATACCATTTTTAGTATGTGTAGATTGTTTGACGTCACGATATTTTCCCTGTGCATCGACTAACCAAGCGGGTTGTATTGTCAATTCACCTAGTGTGAGATCATTAGATAGTTGTTCGCTTAATTGAAAGGTAAATGTACTCGGTGCATTGCCAGATTTTAAAATGATCGTTTCTTTAATTCCTACATCATTTACCTCTAATAATACATCGGTATCTATCCAAGGATCTGCATAAACGATTTGATTTTGATTATTTAACTTGCCTATAATGTCCTGCGCACCAATCGGCTTAATAACTAGAGAGTGGTTATCCTTGGATATGGTGTATCCATCAATAAAGTTCTTTGGTAAATTTACTCCAAATGGGACATAAGGCGCGTTAAAAAATTCCTTATTTTTTTGGAGGGGAATTTTCAAGTTACTCTGTTGGTGCATTTGTTTAGATATCAAAGTATTTAACTTAAGTATTTCATTACTTTCTACCAGCTTAAAACTAATATCTTGTAATTTACCATTTACGTCCTCGTAATGAATGGGCTTTTGCGAAAAAATAGTTGCCATTTTTCCATTTTTCAATTTGTAATGTTTAGTGTATTGGGTTCTATAAGATATTACCTCATGATCTATGTTTTCCCCAATCTTACTCATTGAGTTGTCAGGTGTTAATTGTGATTTTAAAAAAGATTCATCAGAAATATAACTAGTAAAATTTTTATCCTCATCAGGTGAATCGGCATAGATTTGACTCTGAGGTGAATGCAAAACAAAAAACATACAGAATAAACTTAAGATAATTCTCCATTTATAATTCATTTTAGATTTCCTTTCTATAAAAAATTAAGAAATGGCGCACTTTCATATAATGGAGCGCTCACAAAATGATGATTAGATTTCCTTTTCTTTCTATAAAAAATTAAGAAATGCAGTACTTTCACAAAATGGAGCGCTCTCAAAAATGAAGGTAAGTTAAAATTAAAATTACTACATAATATTTGATTCTGACACTACCTTTCGATACAGTATTACGGCTTCAAAGTGAAAACATGTATACTCGACATGGCTCATAGGCTTCTCCTCCTCTTCATTTTATGACAAATACATATATAATATCTCATTTTTCAGCATATAATGTAAATGTCTTTTAATTTACCATAAATAAGAATTTGAATTAAATTTTACATTTAAATACATAATGAATTCTTAATATCCGGGGTCTCACCTTAATATTAACCACTATATTTATTACAAATATAAATAAAAACTTATTGCAAGATTCTCGAAATTTTACAACGGAATCAATGAACACCCACAGTAAAAATGGCTGATCTTCAATTTTTTTATGGAAAAAAGAAAACCACATGGAGCTGTTATACTCATATGTGGCATGATATTATTCGCTATAGCCTATAATTATTTCTCCTTCATGATAAAACTCAATAACAAATTCTTCAGGAGCATATATCCAAGTATCGAAACTCATCTTTTTAATATCATCAATATTCTCTATTATAATTGATAATTTTGATTCAACTGCTGGAAACAATGCATTGTCCCAAAGGATATATGCTCTTATATCTACTACATTTTCAACAAGTAAATCGAATTTTCGTTTTAGCCTTAACTTGACTTCAATTAATTCTTCCATAAAACATAAAAGGAAAGCAGTCTTGTAGACTATCAAACAGCTGATTAGTTTCCACTTCCGATAATATTAAAGCCTGTTTATCCAATTTTCCAATACACTCTTCATATAATGACATATATGTTACCTTTTCATTAATTTAAAGAATTAATAATAGATTTGTATGCTTTTTCTCCACCTTCAATTATAAAAACATACTTTTCTGTACCATTTCTAAAATCCTCCACGTTTATATGGAATCCATTATCAGGATCATAATCAACTCTCCAACGCACTTTCCCATCGGTAGATTGTCTACCTATTATCTTATTATTTCCGTAACTTATTTTAAGTCTTCCTACTTAGACCGACCATCTTTATAAGTAGCTTTGTACAGCTTCGTTTGAAAATCCCTTCTAAATCATTTCCTTGGGCATGTAATAACCCATTAGGATGCTTGTCCGAATATAAAATAAACTTATACAAATAACCACCCTACTCTCGATGTAATACAAATAAAATATTCGCCCATAGGGGTTTAAATAGGCATCCTCAAGTCATGTTATGACTTTGGGGATGCCTGTTCTGTTTATAAACTGGCCAGCCGGTTTATTGCTGCTTTGCAGCCGCTGCGCTCTGCCAGCCTTCATTTATTGCGTCGCTAGCCAAGCTGTCTGCATGCTCGCCAGCCTCTGCTTTAACAGCCCACCATCGAATTTTAATTCGTGTCCGCTCTGTTTTTTGATGCAAGCGAATGCCAATCCGGAAGCTGCCCTTTTTCGGAAATTGTACGGTGCCGATCGATATTCGCGGATAGCTTGAAGCATATTCGCTGCCCTCGAATATTTCTTGCGGACCCGTGTATATAGAATTGCTGCGCTGCCACATTTCAGGCACCGGGATATCAGAGTGCTCCGACTCGTCTGATAAAGCTGCTGTAAGCAATACAGCCTCATTTGCTCCTATTTCCAGGCCATGTTCGATTTCTTCGGAATAGAAATTTTTCTGCCTTCGCTGATACCACTTTTTCACGGTCTGCGGAACGATTGAAATTTCTACAGTTCCAGAAGCAATATATCTTTCTTTCACTTCCTCGTGCTCCTGAGGAAAAAGTTCCTTGAATTCCTGCTCGATATCTGGAAATTGTACAATTGCAGCACTGTCCTGCTCTATCCCCATTGCTTTGGCAGCATCGGTACCTGCCTTGCTTGCAGCCGAATAGTCATGCGCCTCTTTATCGGCTGCGGCAAGGAGCTTATACAGCAACGTCGGGTTAATGACATAATCTTTAAACGGTAACGATTCTACTTGATCAATGACATAGCTGGCTCCCATCTGCAGCAAATGTATTTTGGCAATGTATAAACAAGGCTCAGCAGGCGATTCGATTGCACGATCCAGGGAACGGGAATGAAAGGCCTCCAAAATCCGCTCCAAGGCGCTTTGCCCAGCAGTTTCTATCATCTGCTTAATGTTCGATAGCTCATAGATGAGCTTATCGCCAATTACCAGCTTCGCAGTCCCTGCTTTTACACCGATGGAAATGACCTGTTTGTTTTCCTGCTCCTCATTATGCAAAGCACGTAAGCTGATTCGTTTTTTATAGCTGGCAGCGCCGCCATCCGTAGGCTCAGAAAATACGATCTTCCCTTGTATCAGCTCCTCCGCAAGCTCTGCATGAAGAAGCTCCGGCTCATATTCAAAAGAGATATGCGGTGTCTGCAGCGTCTTTTCGACAGTCAACTCAATATGGAACAACTGGCCAGGCTCTACATAACGCGGTACAGTCTGAAGCACCCTTACCTGCCCGTCATCGTACCACACTGTAGTATCCTCAATTAATGCATCGTATTCCAGCGCAGAAGGAGCTGGGGGCTGTTCCTTTACGTAAAGGCGATAGCTTTCCAAAATTCGATTATGCTCGCTTACCTCTTCATTCGCGCCTAAGGATCCCGTCACTGTATGCACAGGCTCCTTGCCTTTCTCATCATAGGCCAGGCAAAGATAAACGTTTTTGGCATAATCATTATTTGTGAATCCATCCATGTTCGAGAGCTTCATCGTAACGGGTGACGGTACGATTATTTCTCTTCCTAATTGGTCAAGCGCCGCGCCCGCTTCAATCGATATCGATTTATCATCCACTGCAACGACTTGAAGACCTGTAATTACCCCGCTTCCAAACAGCAAGCGGTTCGATAGACGCCGTTTGTCTGAATAATAAGTTTGCTCTGACATAAAGTCTCGGACCGTAAGCAGCTTGCCATAAAAATACCGATTGCGCTCAAACGGAATATACCTTGATCTGTTCATTGCTAATCTCCCACCCTTGCATTTATTCCAAACGAGAATTGAGGCCCAGTCTCGTATGCTGGTCCATCCGGTTTTCCTGTCCAACATCTATCGTAATCGTATGATGGGGCATTGACGAACGGCCATCGAGCGTCAGCAATGTCGGTTCAGACAATATCGTATTCATGCCCAAATACGAATGCAGGTCCATATACACCCACGGCTGCAAAATAATGAGCTTAAACGTCGCGAAAGCAGGCTTATAAGCATCGATCAGCTGCTGAAGGGATACCCGCTTCAACTCCGTATCTACCGTTTCCGCCTTGACCAGCACATTAAACATATGCGGTTCAGCCGCATACAAGCGGTCTGCCACCTCGCCCAGCTCGACATTTTCCTTAAGCGGCTTTACTTGCTCATATTCCAAAATGATCGGTTTTTCGCCCGTGTAAATCTCGATCAACCGCTCCAGAGCCGCTTTTGTGCCGCGCAAGCTATACAGCTGCGGGGCGGCCTTGAGCAGCTTGCGCAGCTGTTCATCGCTCCAATCATCCTCCGTCTCGATGCCTAGCCAGCCAAGCAGCCAGCGAAGCGAGCTGCCCGTTACCTGATTAGCTTCAAGAATACGTGTAACTCCCTGAATCGAATCGTCCACCTGCTCGATCATCGTTTGAAAAATACTCAAATAGCGTGATAGAAAATCACTAGAATGCTCGTCCTGCTGATAAAGTGCCGGCAAATAATCCAAATAGCTTTGGCGCGGAAAGTAAACCTCCATGCTTCGAATGCCGGGCGCATTATTCGCAGAACCGATCAGCTCCACGTACAACCAAAGGTAGCGTCCCTTTGCCTTGTGAATAAGCGCATCCTGCGGGTCCTTTAAAGGTGTTGACCAATATGGCGCCAGCAAAGCCAGCCTTTCCTCTATCGGTCTTCGTTCATCAGCCAAAAAACGTTCTATCGTCGTACGCTCTTGACCCAGCCATATTTCACGACTATCCGAGGCATAATAGCGGATATTCATTTGCGTATCATTTTGACGCGTTGCTTGCAAGACCAGCCTGTGCCACTGTGTCTCTGCCTCTCCACTGTCAAGCGCTTCGCTGATCCAAATACCCATCCGGCTGCCGGTCGCTTTCCAGACAGCCGGCTCGGATACCGGTACAATGCGAAAAACCAAGCGCTGATCTGCATTCCATATATACAAACAGCTATGTCCTGCAATTAACAGCTCGCCAGCTGCATTGCCGGTATAGCCGTGCTTCATTACAGCTCCCTTAGCATTCAAAGCAAGCAAGGAGCATACATTCCGATCCTGCTTCTCCGCCAGCAGCAGCCATAGCAAATTTTCCTCTGTGCAGCATAATGAAATCATTTCACAGCTGTCAGGCAAAAAATCCATATTGCTTAAAGAAGCATAATTTCTTAGCAAATCCACTTCAATCAGCTGCTGCGTATAGCGATCCATTATCCAGCATGTTGGTGATTTTCCTAAAACAATTTGAAATCTGCTGCCGGATTGCATGTGAGGTTCGGCTTCACCCGCGCTGTTGTCGACTGCAGCTGCGTCAAGCGGAATGCGATAGGCCGGCAAGCCGGAAACATCGAAGCGAAGCAGCTGCAGCTCTGTCTCAGCGCCTAGTGTCGCTATTGCAAGCCAGCCCCCGGAATGATCCGGCGCGATCGCTTGAATATGAAAGCTTTCTTCATACCAATTGTCTGTTGTCCAGCGAATTTGCGATTTATCAATTTGCAGCGCCTCCAGCCTGCTGCTTTCACCTTGAACGGAAATTACTACCGCTTCACCCGCTGCCGCAATATACGTTGGACTCCCCGCGTTCTCTTCAAGCTGAATTATTTTCTCCGAATATCGGCTTGCAGCATCCATTCGCCATACTGTCCTCTGCTCATCCAGCACGTACCAGCGCCCTTCAGAATCTGCTGCTGTATTTGTCACTCCAGCTATATGCTCGCTGGAAGCCAGCTGATAGCGGCTTTGATGGCGATAGACCTTTTCCCTTACGATACTATAGCCGTCTTTTTGATGCTCCAGCTGCATGGAAAAACCTCTGGCCCAATCCGGAGCTCTACGAAATGAGAAAAAAGTGCGATCACTCATCCAAACAGCCTCCTATCCGCTTGCAACAATAAATTCAATGTCATGATCTCCTGATATGGCAAGGCCGTTCGGCGGAATGCGAATATCCCCGCCCTCATCGACGAATGCGTGATTACCCTCGGCTGACAGCCAGACATCCTGTATATACTGAATACCGGGAACGCGATGGATAATGTTGAATACATCGCTTTTATAAATGGTTTTGCCAAACTCCCAGCCCGCCTGACCTTCGCTGCCATAGGGCTGCAGCCACTGCTGCAGCGCATGCCGCACTTCATGCTCTCTTCCTTCATAGCGCGGATGCACGACAACTATGGATCTGACAGTTACTTTTATATAATCCGGCGGGATTACATGCAGAGTTGTAGTAAGCAGACGATACGGCTCCAAATGCGTTCGAATCGTATGCAGCATGCCTTCTGTCGGATACGGCAGCGGACTGCGGCTATAGGGCACAACAACTACCGCGATATGACCAAGCTCACTATTGCCGGCAGCTGCGCCTCTTCGCGGATTGTAGCCATTAATCGCTTTGATGCGCACTAGTCGCAAGCCTGGTATTTCCCCTACGCGCTTCTCGATATCTTGCGCCGTAATGCCGCATTTAGGTTCTAAAACCGCAAGCTTTGCCCGCTGCAGCGCAGCTTGCAGCGATTCCTCCTCCATGCCTCCATATGCCGGAAACAGGTTCGTTACATGCAAGGGAATGTTGAAATAATCCAGCTCGTGAATGGTGTCTGCTTTTACATTACCGGCTGCTCCGGTCCCTATTCTGTAATCTATAATTCTAATGTTGGGCTGCGTGCAAGCTGGGGGCACGACACCATGAACGCCATCGGAAAAGCGAATGACACCTTCTTCTGTATCAATAATATAGTGAAGGCTTGCATCATCCGACTCGTCAAAATCATACACCCGTTCCCAGTCCTGCCATAGCATCGTTTGCTTATCATCAGCAAGCCAGCCGACCTGAATGCCGAGCGTGCCGGCAAGCAGCGGCTGGACTGGCAATACATACTGCTGATGAGATATGCCGGTACCGGTCCCCAAATAAATATGACGGCTGAATTCCCTTGCATTGGCAATTACCCGAATACTTTCCTTGCCGCTTGGCAATTCCACATTAGTTTGAAACTGCAGGCTGGCCAGCTCATCCGTATAATTAATCCAATAGCTCGAGGGGGACACGTCTACCCAACCAGCTTTGGTACGAAATTGTACTGCCAGCTCGCTCTGCAGAAACAGCCCATGCTCGAGCATGATGTCCGGATCAGCCTGACTGCCGGCCTCTTTGCCATTAAAGCATACCGCCATACTAAGCGTTTGACCTTGCGTCGCAAATACTTCATTCCATACCATTCGGCGTATGCGTGGCGGATCGTTATAGCCCCCTCCAGCAAGCAATGCGCGAATACGGCGCACCTGCCTGGCCCCTTTTGGTATCGCAAATAAAATAGGACCGCTTTGCTGCAGGCCATAGGTTTCATCCCGCTCCATCTGAAGCGGACGCCAGCCGTCAGCTTCTTGCTCCCCGTTATCAGCCGTATGCCAATAGCTCCATTCGATTTGCCCTGAAGGAGTAAAATGCTTGTATCTGGCCGGAATACGGTGGGCAGGATCCTGGTCGTCCAGCTCGATCCACAGCGAGAGCGGCAGCAGCTGAGGCAGCGCCTTCCCCAGCGCAATAACCATGCTCGCTCCCGCTTCAGCCTGTTGACCGAATGGATAAAACGTCACTCTGCCCGAGGTCATATCCTCTTCTATTTTATTAGCGCCGTCCTTTGTATAAGTCGTAATTTCCTGATTAGAATCCGGCAGCACTGTAATCGCACGGATCGTTTCAAAAGGCAAATCTCTCACGCGCAAAAGCGTACCATAAGGGATATACATCGGATACGGCGATTTTGAAATACTGACAGAAGTCGTCGAAGGAACGACATCGCGCGTAGTCTCGCCAAGCAAGCGCAGAAATTTGCGGTCATGGCTGGCTGTAATACGATCCGTTTGAAACTGCTGCATTTCCAGATGCCAAGCGAGCAGCTCCAGCAAAGTAATGCCGGGATCATGAGCATTCTCATCCGTCCACTCAGGAATAATACCCGGGATCAGACTGCGCGCTTCGCTTACAAGCTGTTCAAAGCTGCGATCATCCAAATTCGGTAAAGGCAACATGCTTACTCCCCCTTTTATCTGTGCAGCTCAACGATAAGCCGGTGCTTGCCAGCAGTTACTACGCTGTTCGGCAGCTGGTCCATGCGATCGGGATTCCATTCCTGCCGCTCGCCATCCTCTACCTTATAGACATCGAGAGCGAGCTGCGGAATATGTACAACGGCGCTTAGCGACTTCATCAACGCATAGAACATGGAGGAATGGATGCGCTCGCCGATGCCCCAGCCTTTCCCGTCCGCCCCACCGGTTATAGGGTGAAGAAATTGATCAAGCTTTCGCAGCAGCTCGTTCTCTACAGGCACAAGCTGCTCCATGCTGCGCACCCATACGGTAGCGCAGACGCCTATTTCCAAAATAGCCGGTCTGATTACGTGCAGCTTGCCAGGAAATGCCGTGCCTGCTGAGGCTTTTGCAATAAGACTGGTCTCGACAGCCCGCTGTATTTCCTGGAATTGAACATCGCTGCCCATACCGGATTTTGGCAAAATAACGATCGAAACTGCTCCAGCCTCTTTATTGAGCAGGCGGTTAACGTTAGGCAAGCATTTGACTTTTGCTACGTTGGAGTGAGCTTCACGAGCCAGCCACTCGTAATCCTGTGCGGTGACGGCACGATGGCGATGCACAAAACGCTTGGCCCCCCGCTCTGACGCTTCCTCCAGCGTGCCGGCGTCACAGCCGCCTGCTGCCGGATAATGGTTAGTCACCTTTTCCACAAAAGCAATCGAGCTTTGCAGCGTTTGAATGGAATGAGCCGGCACATTGCCCTTCTCTCCCCCTCCGCATGCATAGGTGACTCTTACAATATCGTTGCCGCTGGCAGGCAGCGCCTTGCCTGATTGGCCATTGCCAAAGGTAATGCGTCCTGTTGCCCGGTCAATGCGGTAATGCCGGTCAGACGGAGCGGAATGCAGCCACTGCAGGGCAGGCGTATACTGCACCCAAACACGCATAGCTTCCTGTTCCGAATCCTCTATTATGTCGAGCTTCAAGCCGGATTGCTGCAGCTGGGCCAGCTCACCGGGCAGCAGCGCCTCTGTTTCGTCAACCCATACCTCTTCTCTCAGCACGGGAGTTTGTGATAACACGTAATGCGCGTTAGGCTGCCCGGACATATCCTCCTGCTGCTCCAGCTGTCTCGGAAACTCATTGACAATCGTATTTTGCTGTACGGCAAGTGTTGTATTGAGCAGCAGCTCACGAATTCGAGGGCTGACTGCAGCAGAGCTTACAGCATTGAAGCGCTCATCCCGATTAATGGCCCGAAGCCAGTAGCATTGCTTGCCATAATGCATCGTCCTCGCAAAATCCGCAGGTCCCGCAAATTGAATCGTTCCGCTTTTCGTAAATCCATTTGTATCATCGGCAACAGGCAAAGCTGTCCAGACGGAATGCGAGCCTGTTCTGCGCAAATATTGCCATTCCATCAAAGGCGGATTTTGCCCTACTGACCTTGAAGCTGCAATATCAGCGTACAAATGAATCGGTCCCCGCTCTGGCGGCGTATCAAAGCCCAGCCATACCGCTGGCGCTTGACCTTCCAAAGCTGTAAAGGGGCGGATGGGCATTCCGCCAGCCTGCACCTCATGTGTTCGGTCCAAAAGCTCCAAATTATTGTAAGCAAGCAATTGCTCAGGACTGTGAACAGGCTTTTCATAACCGTATCGAATATGCAAATTTTGAATATGCGGTGAATAGTAAACGGCATTAGATGAATAAGCATTCGTAATTTGCAATATTCTTGCGCGAATCCAATAATTTTCTTCTGCATTAACGATAATTTTTGCTATATCATCGGGGCAGCAGTAAGACACTTCAAAAACCATACGCCCTTCCCATACCGTTTGAAACAACGTGCGTGATTCCGGCGTTACAGGCAGGATTGCCCATGAGCGTCCGTTCCAATACTCCCACTGCAGGGTTGCAATCGTCACCATATCAGGGATATCCTGCGCGTCCACGATTTCACGGCGCATAATCGGCTTCCATTGAATAGGCTTCGGATGCTCAGGAATCATGCGATGAGGGACAAGCTCGGCATCGAATTTTATGTTGATTGTTGCACTTCGCTTTGAGAACGCCTCTTCGCTGGCGATATAAAACAAGCCATACGGTGCAAAAATTTGTCCGAATGGATAATAGCTGTTATCCGCAATAAGCTGAACATCATTAAAATATAATCGATCAGGAACCAAGCCTGACCGCTCGGAGGCTGCTGCATATTCGCTTTTGACCAGCATACGTTCAAATTGTGCTTTTCCGAGCAGGGAGGCTGCTTTGTGCTGATCATTCCCAAGAACACGGCAGCGGATAAAATAACCGTAGTCTCCATGGCATTCCACCTGCCGTACGGCATACGGACTAAGCTTCACAAGGCGGATAATATTGCCTTTGCCATAAGCCCGGTCAAAGCTTTGCCAGCCCTCGCCAGTCCAATACTCCCAGGCAACCTGCTTCAGATCAGTCATCCAGCCGGCGGCCTCATCAGCAGCGCTGCCATGCTGCGAATGAAGCAGGGTCAGTTCAATAAAGGACGGCCCATGAAGCAAAAATAAAAAATCGTGGCGTATATATAAAACATGCTCCTGCATATTTTGTCCTTCAAGGCCGAATAAAGCTATGCCTCTTCCGTCATGCTCCTTGAGCAGTCCGTTATCGCCAATCATTACGATTCGATCCTGCTTCGGACTGACAGAAATAACATCGGTCAGTTTAGCGGTTGTAAGCAGCACGGGCTGAACAGTTTCAAACAATACAGACTCGGCTTCATCCGCATGGCTCGCAGCTGCTTGTACGCCTTTATCCACAAATATGGAGTGCGGTGTCCCTTCCGCAAGCTTAAAGGTCAAATAGGCAAGCGCAGGCATAGCCGGTGCAAGTGCAACATTAAAATGATTTAAAAAGGTGATAAAGCTTTTATAAGGCACCTGATTCAAACGTTTAATATTGCCTTCCAGCAAGTGAGCGAATAATAGGGCTAGAGCTGTGCCAAGATCAGGATTGTCCGGACTAAAGCGCCACTCAGGAGCATAGCTCGGCGACATCTTTTTCATCTGCTCCATCAGCTGTGTCTTTGTGCGATTGTCAATGATCGGAATATTGCTGTAAAATCCCTTATCTGTACGCTCTTTCATCAATTATCTCTCTCCGCCTGTTAATGTGATCCCTCAAATAAATAATAAGGGTATACCTGATTAAACAGGTTATTGGTCGTGCGAACGGTATACTTGACGTGGATCAGCAGTCTTTGCTCCTGGCCTGTCTCCCGCTCTACCTGTACTTCTACTTCATGCACGCGCGGCTCCCATGTCCGTACAGCTTCCTCAACCTCAGCCTCTATTAAGCGCAGCGTCGTATCATCATTTCCCTCAAATAAATAACGGTTAATGCTGCAGCCGTAATCGGGCCGCATAATCCGCTCGCCCTTGGACGTCCCTATTATGATTTTGATCGCTTCTGCGATGTCATCCTCATACTGGATATGCCTTATGCGTCCTGTTACCTCGTCCACTTCAATGGGAAACTTCCAGCCGCGCCCAAGAAAATCCTTTGACATCCTCATTCCTCATCTCATGCCCAAATTAATTGATTTTGACGATAGAGCCTTTAACAGTCACAATTCCGTCAGATTTCAGATTAAGGGCAGCGCTTGCCTTAAGATCCAGCGTAGCCGTAGCCTCCAACGCAATTTGCGCTGCCTTCAGCTTAACTTCCTTCACGCTTTCAATTGTGACAGTTCCTTTATTGTTCAGCATAATTTTGCTCGAACCGCTGGCCAGCTCAATTTGATTGGCAGAGCCGCCTTTTATTTTGAGCGTATGCTGTCCGCTTTTCTCCTGCAGCGTAATTTGGTCCTGTTTATCCGACAGCACCAATGCATGTCCGGATTGCGTTTTCAGCGTTATTTTACCATCGCCGTCTGTATCGTCGAAAATAATTTCATGCCCTGCTCTGGTCGTAATTTTACGTATATTGTTGCGCTCATCCTTGCCATTAGGAGGAGGCGCATTTTTGTTCCACATGCTGCCAATTACAATTGGCTCGCGCAAATCCCCCATTTGAAAAGCAATCAGCACCTCATCGCCAACCTCCGGCAAAAATAAGGAGCCGCGCTGCTTGCCTGCCATGAGTGTCGCAACACGCGCCCAATTCATTGCATTTTGATTATCCAGCACAGGAATTTTCACACGTACACGTCCTAGATTCTCGGGATCCTTGTTGTCCGTTACTATGCCTATGTATACACCGTTAACCAATCCAAGCAGCTCATCATTTCTACCTTGCAGCGAATCATACATGGCTGGCTACACCGCATTTCCTTGCACGCTCATACGCGTCGAGTAGCCTGACTCGTCGACTGTATGTGCAGCGCTTTTTATGTAATAAGGCTGATTAAGCTTTTTTCCGAGGCCATCCAGCTTGATGAATCGCCCGGCGCGTATTTCCGGCAGGCCAATACACTCCGCTTCACCCGTAACAAGCCTCATTGCTCGCTCATTGAGCGCGGCATCAGCCTTCTCCCTTGCATCCTGATAGTCCTCTGCATTCAAATAAAGAAACTCTTCAAAGCTGCCCAGCTTTTTCATAATATCCTGCCCTGTTGCCGGATTCGTTCCAATCCGCTGCACACTTGAAGCAGAGCCCTCAATAACCTGCTGCGTGCTGGAATCCCAGCTCCTTACAGTTACTCCCGATACTTGCTCTGCGATATTGTGCTCCACATGAAAATAAAGTAAATGCTTGCCCCAGGATAAGGTCATTAACGGAGATTTGCTTTGATTTCTTTTGCGAAAATATAATGTTTTTCCAACGATAAAAAATTCATAGTTAATGCTATACGCCAATGTTTGCAAAAACTGATAGTCATTCTCCGGTTTTTTCGGAAACGTGGCGAGTACGTTATTCGTATCATCAACAACAAAGCTGTTAGCGCCATACTGTTGACCAAGCTCCTTGACCATATCAGACAGCTTTTTATTTGACCACGTTTTAGCCTTGCGTCCCAGCATCATTTTGAAGGACAGATCCATCCCGGTTACAATCAGTTTAGGGGTTTCATTTTGCTGAAATTCTATATTAACGGCTGTAATGTAGCCGAAGAAAACGGGAGTCATGCGGTCCAAATAGCCCATATGAATTTCGAGCGTGCTGCCTAGCGTCAAGCTTTTTTCGAGCCACTGAAAGTCACGCGTAACCAAATTGTAGGCGTTGACAATAGAGAAGGTAGCCGTATCTGCTTCGCGGGTCGTTGTCGTTTCGACTGTAACGTAGCTTATAGCCATTCCTTCACGGACAACATCCTTGTTGTCCACCATTATTTTGTAGCCTGGCGCGATAAAGTTCCGATATTTCGTCTCAAGCTGCTCAAACGTAAATTTGTCTGTATTCAGCTTCAAATTGCTCATAACCGTTCTCCCTCGCTTCAGCCATACAGGCGTGGAATTTTAATGACTGTGCCTGGCTCCAGCCTTTTCGGATTTTCAATACCGTTTGCTCGGGCAATTTCGCGCCATAGCCCCGGTTCCTCATATTCCTCGGCAGCAATTTGCCAAAGCTGATCCCCCTGCTTTACCGTACGCTGCTTGGTCCGATCGGCCGATTGGCGCGGAATATTTTTGAACTGCTCCGTGATGCTTTGAACGGCACGAAAAGTAACTTTCAGCGTCGCTCGAACCGGAAGGCCCGAGTCTAAAAACATCGTGTATCTTTGCGACACCTTCACTGCCACGCCTTTGAATTGCAGTGTCCCCCATACAAACTTGCATAGCGGCGGCGCGTGCAAATCTTTATCGACTTCCAGCAATCCCGCAATTTGCATCGTTTTCTGCCGGACATCAGTGCCTGCCTCGTAAGTATCGAAAAACAAATCCATATTGAGCGAGGTAGACTCGCCGCTGACAAATTGAGCAATTGGCAGCGACAGGCCGGGGACTGTCTGCCAGGA
Source organism: Paenibacillus sp. IITD108 (assembly GCF_036541265.1). Lineage (NCBI taxonomy): Bacteria > Bacillati > Bacillota > Bacilli > Caryophanales > Paenibacillaceae > Paenibacillus > Paenibacillus sp. IITD108. Next base: position 165,578 of record NZ_JAZHCT010000009.1, read on the forward strand.
ATATTCATTGGAGGCGTCCATGCTGTATTCCGTCGGATTGAACATAACGTCAATTTGTTCTGTGCTATGTCCGCGATCAATCCAAATCATCGCTTTCTTAAGTGCCAACCCTTTCACTCTCCAATCGATTTTCTGATTATGGATAAGAGCAACAAGCAATAGAAAGGGGGGCCGCTGCGATCAAAAATGAGCATCCTGCCGCTGTTGTAGTCCAATTTTTATGAATAAGCACCCCTGTAATAGATAAAAGTGGCCTACAAAGGCGGACGCTGCCGCTTCTCCATCCCCATTCTTGCCCTCAATCATAATCCTCTACGCTGCTGCTCCAGCCGCATCCTGCGAGAAAACTCTCTGTACATTTGGTCTGTAAGCTGCTTGATATTCATTTGAGGCGTTGCTGCTTGTTCCTTTACCTGCAATAGTTCCTTTTCTACGCCTTTAATAGCGTCCTTCAAGCTTGTCATCGCTTCCTTTTGCGCCAGATCCTTTGGCGGGGTGCGCTGCAGCACATGAAGCGCAGCTTCCTTATGCGGTGCAGCATGCGAGCGGCTTACAATTTGCTGCTTTTTAGCAGCTATATCCGCAGATTTACGATGGACAATCGCCGAAGTTTGAGCGCCATTAATGATTTGTTGGTCCCCTGGAGTACCGAGCGAAACAACGCTTACGGTTTTGGGGCTAATCCCATCACTTATCGTCTGGGCTGAGCTGTTAATTTGCATATTCGCATACTTACGGGCCTTTGTGGCAAGCTGTCGTTTTTCTGCGTGCATGAATACTCTGATTTGTGCCAAAGAAGCTGCTTTTTCGCTTAATGGAGACTGCCGACGAATAGGAGAAATTTTGTTCATTTTCACATATGCTTTAGTTATTGCTCGTATACTACTCACTGTGAATTGCTGCTCAAGCTGCTGGTTTTTTATTTCTGCAGGCAGGTTATTCATGGCACGAGCATTCGACATAGCACGCTGTTGTTCTAAACTCACTGGCACTGTGTTCACTAGCAGCTTCTTCATATGCTCAATCTGGGCTAATTGTGGCAGTTCCTTACGACGAGCCACGGATTGTAACGGCTTTGAGCTACTTGTGAATGTTGCTGCTTGCGGCAACTGTACAGTATGAACTTTTACGACAGTATGCTGCTTCTCCTTGTGATGAGCTTGTGCAACAGTATGCTTCACCTCATGACGACGAACATTTACGACAGTATGCTGATTTTCCTTATGATGAACTTGTGCAGCAGTATGCTGCTTCCCCTTGTGATGAGCTTGTGCAACAGTATGCTGCTTCCCCTTGTGATGAGCTTGTGAAACAGTATGCTTCACCTCATGACGATGAACTTTTACGACAGTATGCTGATTCTCCTGGCGATGGACTTTTACGACAGTATGCTGTTTCTCCTTGTGATGAGTTTGCGCATCAGTATGCTGCTTCTCCCCGCGATTAGCTTTCACGGCAGCATGCTGTTTCTCCTCGTGTTGAACGTTTACGACAGTACGCCGTTTCTCCTGGCGATATGCTTCTGCTGCTGTCTGTCTATACAGAGCGGCAGCCTTCGAATGCAGTTGTTCCGCTATATGCTCAGTTTCCGCCAAGTGACGCTGCACCTTAGCTCTAAAACTTGCAACAAGCGGCTGGCCAGCTTGCTTTTGGATTAAATTTGCAAGCTGCCCGGACATCGCTTTAATCGATTGGATTTTTACAAGCTGACCTGCTTTCATTTGGCCTTTTGATGTATTGCTTGCACTCATATACAACTTAACTGGCTTTAAGCTAACTGGATCCCGCACCTCTATTGAAAGCTTCTTGTTATTATCTTGGGCAGCAACCTTGACAGCTTCCTCTAATCGATCGACAGCTGACACCTGCAATTCCGCTCTTTTGCGTTTAACAAGCTTTGACAAGCTCTCGGCACGTTCAGGAGTAATGCTGTTAAGCCGCGCAGCTTTCCCTAGCCTCTGCTTTTTAACATTCGGATGCGATAAGCTTTCTTCCGCAAGTGTAACTCGTGCTCTGACATCCTCACTGATATACCGTTTTAGCATCAATGTATGGCTAGCTTCCTTAATCGCGTTGTTACCATTTGATTGGCTAGCTGTATCTCGTATTTTTCTATGTACAAACCGGGATGCATTTTTCAAACTCAGTCTTTTAATGACATTAACTGTCTCTGTCGCTAATTGGACAGCAGCAGCTCTATCAATTCCGTTTCGCTTCATTGCAACCGTCTCATCTGCCTGGCTAGCGGCGGGAGACAAGGGAGCTTTTTGCTGAAGGCGAGCAGCCTGCTTGGAATGAAATTTAACTGCATTAAAAAATAATGCTGCACCTTGCTTGAACTGCTCTGACTTCCACTTCGTTTCAATAGGACTTCCTGTTTCATGCAATTGATCTTGACGCATAGCGCTAAAATGTTTAATACGACGAATGACTCGTCTTGCCCAATAATTTGGATGAATTGAATTTACAGGTGCATTTGATAATTCTTTTTTTACTACTTGTTTAGAATCAATTGTCTGCGTCTGTTGCAATGACTTCTTATGCGCAAGAAGAACATCGGATGCTATATTACGGAAGCCCATTGATTTTTTTGTGTGTCGGACTTGATTTTGCGTTGAATTTTCAAGCTGAGATTGATCTCGAACAAGCTGCTTGATTTGGCGGATTAATTGTCGCTCGGTTTGTTTATCTGGCTGGCCTCTCTCATGGTCCAAACGTTTCCCGCTTTGAACCTGCTCTTGTCCTAAATGTTGTTTAAACCTATTTTCCATGGAAATGACTACGTCATTTTTGCTTAAAACGGATTGCTCCGAACTGCTTAAACCATGCTTGACCTGCACAAGCAGCTGTTGAAGCAGCTGCTTTGTTTCTGTTCTGCTGACCGTATGCTTAAGCAAATAGCCGGAAGCTAATCTTCCAGGCCGTTTACTGAGGCTTTCTCTTTCAGCATGAAGCCCCATAGTCCTCCATAACACTTTGCTAAGAATAGAATGCTCCGTCTTAAGCAGCCTTGCTGAGACAGCATTTCCAGTAACAGATGGCTGGTTATTGTCTCTCTGCTGCTCTTCGCGCCGTTTGTGCTCTAATCTGCGGGGATCACTGTTAAGTCCGCGCAGCCTCGTTTGATCAGACTGTCGCTGTTCATCGCCAAATCCAATCTTCACCGATTTTGCAGACTTTGCCTCTACTAGCCGAGCTTTACTTTTGCCAAATGATTCAGCAAGCGTTGTTTGTTGGCCTGCTAGCCTTGCAAGCTCTGTTATGCGATTCATAATCGAGACATGCAGAGCTATAGGGGAATACGTCCGTGATATAGACAGGTGAATATGATGCTGCCTTGAAGCAGAACGGCGCTTGGCGTCCTGCCGCTCCAAATATATTAAAGCCCCATTGCGCTGCGGATTGCCAATCATCCAGCCATACTTGGAAGCGAGGCGGATTGCAAAAAACCCGTCGGTCAACTGTATGGGGCGCAATACTTCCGATTCCTTCATCTACCTGCCTTCCCCCTTGTCTATATCACAGACGTATGCAGCTGCAATCAGCTGTTACATCATCTTGAAGCCGTTATGCGTCAGTTCAATATATTCCACTGCAATTTCACTTGCTGAAGCATTAAGATCCGGACCGGACCATTTCGTCGGATAAGCATCGTAAAAATTCCAGCGCCGAAACTCCTGATCCCGTTCGTTATACAAAATAATCGAGCCGCTTTTCCGCTCAATTTGGCCCTCGACCACATTGGCGTACCAATTCCAAAGCTCATCGGACAAGGTCATGCCGCGCTTGAGGCTAAGCGGCACATGTTTCGTTCGCGAAGGAAAACGATGGACAAATTGGTTCAGTCCCCCTTCGGCATACTCCTCCGTATCCGTCTCAACGGCCAGGCCTCCTACCTCGGAAAACCCTGCTACGAGCAGACCATCAAGCTCAACCATAAATCTATAAGAGCCTACCAGCTGCATTCTTGCCTGCTCTGACTGCTGCTTCATCCACTTCACCTCTTACTTGAATACATCAAACGGATTATGCCGTTCAGGCTCATCACTCATTTTCCGATTGATTCTGGAAATTTCTTCGCACCATTTTCGACGCTCGCGGTGCTCCATGTTCATTATTTGTTCATGACTCCAATGGAAGTAGTAAGCAATAAAGCCAGCCTCCTCATAAAGCCGCTCCTCCGGATAGACGCTTAGGCTCCTTCCATTACGGATAAAAAAGAGATATCCACCTCATGCTCATGATCACATTTTGGACAAACCGCCTGCACGGAAAGCTTTTCTGTTTCATTTATTTCACGATAAAAGTTTTGCAAAAATGCCAGATCCGCTGTAAACATGCGCTCAATTGTTTTTGTATCTACAGCGCGCAGATCACCCAGCTTCGTTATTACACGGGCAAGCAATATAATCGTTAAATAGCCCGGGTTTTGCTGTACGCGCTGATCGCGCATCGGCAATATTTCATCGGCAGCTGTAGCCAGCCTCATCGTACCTCTTCGGTGAAGATTGCCGTTCTCATCTACGAAACCCCGCGGCAGCTCAAAATCATATTCTGTCTGAAAGGACATCCTTACGCCTCCTCAAATTTCCACTTTTTTTAGACTGATTGTGCAGCATCCTGCAAGCTCAGCTTCCAATCGGAACAGAAATAGCGGAAGGAACAACATTAAGCAACGTTGTTCCCTGCCACTTCCGTTTGCCCACAAAATCAGTGCAGCGATTCCTTCATCTACTGCGTACGCAGCATACCCTCATGCGTAAGCTCAAGCAGCTCGATTGCAACCTCGGATGCGGTCGCGTTGAAGTCTGGCGCTGTATATTTCGTAGGCCATGCTTCAATGACTTGCCAAGTGGCCACATCCTCACCCTCTTCGTTAATGGCAATAATGGTAACCGTTTTGCGTTCTACACTGCCTTCAACGATACAATCCTGTACCCATTCAAAAAGATCCATCGACTCTGTCGAGCCCCATTTCAACGAAATATTGCCATACTTCGCGAGTCCTGGAAGCTTACGCGGAGTAATAACATCTGTTCCTTCACGGTACTCAATCACATCAAGAGAAGCATCGAAGCCCGAAACCTCGCTAAAGCCTGCCTGCTCAATGCCTTCCACCTCTACACGGAATCGAAACTTGCGGTATGGATCATTGCGTTCGCCTGCCATTGCTACATCTTCCTCTCTAATCTATTCATTATCAAATCAATTTCATATTTTCAGCCTTATTGTTCATTCGTTTTTTGAGTAATGCGGAATACTACAAACTCAGCAGGCTTCACCGGCGCGATGCCAATGACACAGATCAAGCGGCCGTTGTCGATATCATCCTGCGTCATTGTCTTGCTGCTGATATCAATGTAAAAAGCTTCGCTCGGCGATGAGCCTTGTAATGCGCCGCCACGCCATACCCTTGTAAGGAATGCGTCAATGGTACGGTGCACCTTTGCCCATAAACGCTCGTCATTCGGCTCAAAAACTACCCAGTTCGTCCCTGCTTTAATAGACTCCTCCACAAAAATAAACAATCGGCGAATATTAATATATTTCCACAATGCGTTGGAAGACGTCGTGCGTGCACCCCAAATTCGGATGCCTTGGCCGGAGAAGCTGCGGATTAAATTGACGCCTTTGGGATTCAGCACATCCTGCTCGCCCTTGTTATACTGCACATCCAGGCCGGTTACGCCGCGAACGACTTCATTGGCAGGCGCTTTTTCCACACCGCGCGTGCTGTCGCTGCGTGCATAGACACCTGCAACGGTTCCAGACGGAGGAACAAAAATATTGCGTTTTTCTGCAGGATCAAATACTTGCAGCCAGGGATTGTACATCGCAGCATAGCTGGAATCGAATATATCGCGATGCGACAGCACTTCCTGCACCTTCGTTTTTTCTCTCGGTATATCGAGTATTGCAAAACGGCTGCCCAAGTTCTCGCAATGAGCGACTAGCGCCAGCTGAACTGCCGGTTCCGTTATGCCCGGTACAGACATAATGCTGGCCTGGTCATTATCGATAAAGGCTTGAATGCCTGTGCGCTTGCCAGGTCCGTTGTCCTCGCCTATAAAGCTTGCAGGAGACAAGCCGTCAAGCGAACCGTCCTTGCCCCCAGCAAGCACGATAGAATATTTATCCTGATCAGCAAATAATTGCGCTACTGCTGCTTGCTCCGCCGCTTCTATTTTTACTAATGTCGACCGCTCAGCCACTTTGCTCACATAATTTGCAGCTGCTGCATTGAAGGAGCATTTTTCGAATGTCTCCATTTCTAGCCCATAAGCAATATGTAATGTGAATTCCGAGGTAGATAATACTTTACTTGGCAGCAGGCCGTTATCTGTCGGGTCACCCTCCAGCGGCTGCTCCAGCTCAATTATATGATCCTGCACCTTCACCACTTTATTGGACACAATGCCGGTACCATCAAAAAACTTGACCTCATCGCCATCATGAAAGCCTGCACTGCTTTTTACGCGGTATTTCCCTTCGCCCAAGTCCTCGAAGATTTGCGTTTTTGCTTTGCTTGAAGGCTCACAGAAGATTTTGGCATCATTGCCCCAGGAGCCTGGGTTTTTGGCTGTAATTCTAAACAGCTCGCTTTCGCTTGAAGCAGCTGCACTATCCGTTGGTGCCACACGCATAATATAAGCCTGCGAGCCGCCATTAGTAAAAAACTGATCGACCGCATAAGCCAAATAACGATAAGAGCCAAACTGATTTTCTTTTAAATATGACCCATAACAACGCTTAAACTCATTCATGCTAGTTACAAGGAGCGGCAAGCCTTCCACTGGGCCGCGTTCGGCAAGTCCTATAAAGCCTGCCATACTCGTGCTTACTCCAGACAGCGGCTGACCCGCTGAATCAAATTCCTCCACATATACACCGGGTGACAAATATTCAGCCATCGTAATTCCCCTTTCACGTTTGGAAAATAGTTGATTTTATTTTTGCTTCGTCGTTACAAGACGCTCTCGTACTCTGCCAACAGCTTTCGTACGGGTAGAATCCAGAAATACTGGGCCCAGCCTATAACTAAGCGATAGCTTGTACGGTGTATTAGGAAACAGGCTTAACACCGATTCCAGCGGCATCTCCTCCTTCACAAGCCTATAGGCACCATCCGTGCCGGCCAGCGAGCCGACCAGATCATTGCCCTTTAGAACGCTGTGATCGTGCAGCAGCTGCATGACCTTGCCTATCATTCTCTGCTCATCAATCGCTTTCGTCAGCACATCAGAGGCGGAGTGGGCCGTAATCAAATAATAGAGATCAAGGGCAATAGGCGGGTATCGCATACGATCCCCCTGGTCAATTAAATCACTGCTTCTTACATCTGTATTTTCCTTAATTTCATACAGGAAGAGGCTTATATTCATATCTCCCTTATCATTAGGGTGGGCCAGCCCGACGCCGTCCGAATGAGCGACCAGCTCAGGAACCAGCGCTTCGCGCAGCACCTTCGCCAAGGATAAGCCTATATCGGCAATGACTGAATAATCTGCGATTGTGCTCACCCCCTCCAATACTGTGCATACGGCCCAAGCCGATCCTTCAGCAGCAGCTTCCCGGTTTTTTTATACTCTTGGATTGCTCCTTCCACCATATGCTTCATATGAAGCTCGGAGCCCTCCTCTGCTGCCAGAAATGCCGCAGTCAAAATAATATTTTTGATAGGCCCGCCGGTAAGCTCAAAGGTCTGTGCCAAAAAAGTGAAATCCAACGACTTCGAATGAAGCTGCTTAGGCAGGGAAGCTCTCCAAAGCTGCTCTCTTTGAGCTGTATCCGGAAAAGGATATTTAATAATAAATTGAATTCGCCTTGTAAAAGCTTCATCCAGATTTTGCGCAAAGTTTGTTGCCAATATGGTAAGCCCGTCGTATTCCTCCATCTTCTGAAGCAAAAACGAGGTTTCCATATTTGCGTATTTATCGTGTGAATCCTTTACTTCTGACCGCTTGCCAAACAAGGAATCCGCTTCGTCAAAAAACAGTATCGCTCCGCTTTTTCTGGCCTGATCAAAAATATCGCTCAAGTTTTTTTCCGTTTCGCCAATGTACTTGCTGACAACTCGCGATAAATCGATGCGGTACAGTTCAGCGTCCATTTCTCTGGCCATGACGAGCGCCGACATTGTTTTGCCTGTGCCAGGCGGTCCCGTAAACATCATGCTGACGCCCCTGCCATAAGGAAGCACACGATCAAATCCCCACACCTGCATAACCTGATAACGATTTTTCACCCGATTGCATGCCTGTCTTAACAGCCCAATTGTGTCTTCCGGCAAAATAAGATCAGACCATTCGAACTTCGGATCTACTTTAACAGCCTTTTGTTCCAGCTGATGCTGTACGATGCGATAAGCCGATTGATGAAGCCGCTTAACCTTACGATCTGCCCCTAACTCTGACTCCGCCATAAACTTCTCGCCATTAACACTGTACCTGCACCATTCTTCATCCCGCCCTGCCTGATCCGCTGCAGCTGCAATATAACCGGGAGTAAAACGGAACTTGCCGGCAAGTCGCTGTGCTTCGTAATCTTTCAGCTCCATCCATGACCCGGATAACTGCTGCCAGAGCAGTCGGCTCTGGTCAAAATGAGGAAGAGGCAGATGGACGTTTATATAACGGCTTCGCAGGCCTATCCCTCTAAATTCCTTTCTGCTCAGCAGCAAGATCGGCCTATCGCATTGCTGCAATCTGTCGGCTAGCCAAAGCAGCCTCACATCCGTCTCTTCACCTTTGACAAGCTCGTCCATATGATCAAGAACCGGCAGAGCATTATACAACCGTGCTTCTAACATAAATTGCTCAAGCTTGCTTCGAAATGCGGGTAAGTCCGCTGGTGCAAACAACAAGCTCATTTCCATATAGGCAAATCCAAGGGAACGTGCGGCATGCATCGCCTGAAAGTTTTTTCCGCTGCCGGCTTCACCGTGAATATTCCAGATAAGTCCTTTATCCAGACCTTGCGTCTTCGCATAATGAATAATTTGCTGATGTGTTTCTTGGTGAATGAGAAGAGGCGGAAGCTCATTCAACTCCTCCTCGCTAATTCGCCTTATACCCAGCCCGCTGGTCTGCGAAATGCCCAGCAGGAAATGAATCATAAACCGCCCAAGCGTCAGCGTCTCTTTCAGCACCGATGATTCATCGGCGGAACGGACCGGGTAGGACAACAGCATAGAGCGCAGCACAGAATGCGGATTAGTCAGTTGCTTGTAAAGCAGCCTTCTTTCAAGCTTGCTTTTGCAGCATATCCGCAGCAGCAATTCAAGCGTTACATGCTGGCAATTCATATCGTCCTGAATATAGCCGTACAGCTTCCAATATTTGCGGTCAATATGCGGTGCGAGCGCTGCAATCAGAACACGCACCTCCCAGCTATGCAGGCCGAGCTCTCCCTCCAGCACATGGACGGGCAGCCGCTCCCCCTTCTGCTTGCTATTGTTAGCTTTTGCGGCAATCCGCTGCTCCAGCTGCTCCAGCAGCTGCTGCTGCTCGCTTGACAGTTCGGCCGCTGTATCCGAGCTAAGCAGCGCAAAAGCTTCCTCCTCGCTAAAATACATGCCTGGATAAGCAGCTGCACGCTCACTGCCTTCTTTTAAGGCCGATATTTGCTCCAGCTCAAGCTCCAGCCTGACATCCAGCATGATCAGCTCGTCCCGCACATACTGTTCCGCATGCTCATAACAATCGGTCAAGGTAGATAATTGAAGCATCGTTTCCATATCGTTCAATTCCTATCTGCTTCTTTTTGTGCTGCCGGCAAATATGCAATAGACATAACTGCAATATCATCCGCTTGCGGCTGACCGCCGCAAAATAAGCGGACATCGTTTATAAGATGTTCATTCAGCTGCTCAGGCTTAGCAGAAGCTATATTGCTCAATAATTCGTATAAACGCTCAGTTCCATATAGTTGCTTTTCTGTATTTAATGCTTCCGTAATGCCATCAGTATAAAAGACTAGCGTATCTTGTTCCGTAATCTGCGCCACATTCTCGACATATTGCGCACTGCCAATTACACCAATCGGCAAATTTCGATCTCCGGACAGCAGCCTTGCTTCACCATTAGAAAGCCATATAGGCGGGCAATGCCCGCCGTTGCAATAAACAAGCCGGCCCGTGTCCAAATTGAAGCTGGCTAAAAAAATAGTGGCAAACATCGTAGAATCCTCAGTGCTCAGCTCTTCATTAATGGCTTGCATAATTGCGGCAGGAGATGTCCATTCTCTCGCCTTCGCTTTAATCCAAATCATCAAGCCGGATAGGAAAAGAGCTGCCGGCATCCCCTTGTCCGATACATCACCCAAGCAAAGCAGCAACGTTCGCTCGTCCAACAAGGTGTAGTAGAAAAAATCCCCTCCCACCTCTCTTGCCGGTATTAGCTGAGCGCTTAGCTGTACCCGCTCTGCTGCAAGCTCATACTGGGGGAGAAAGCTTTGCTGAATTTGCCTTGCAAACAACATTTCGCTCTCCATGCGCTGCTTAGCGGCAGTCGTAACACGCAGGTTTTCCATAGATTCCAGCAGCGCCTCGTACAACAGCATATTTTCCAGCGCTATCGCAGCAGGAGAAGCGAGCATTTCCAGCAGGCGCAAATCCTGCTTGCGGAACGTTTTACCGCCTTGCTTGTTAATAACCTGAAGCACACCCAGCAGCTTGTCCGCCGACACGACAGGCACGCACAGCATATTGCGCGTCGCTACCTTCACCTTGTCGGCCACTCGTGCCGACCAGCGCTCATCCTTGCCGGCATCGGGAATGAGCAGCGGCTGGCGCGTAGCTGCAACATAGCCAGCCACTCCTTCGCCTGGCTGCAGGCGGATTTGCTTAACCTGCTCATGCCGCTCTCCTGTAGCCACCTCAAAGTACAGCTCACCGGTCTTTTCATCCACAAGCAGCACAGATGAGCCTTCAGCCTGCAAGGCCTTCGCTGCTGCAGCCATCATTTTTTCAAGCAGCGTCTTCCGCTCCATCGAAGAGCTTAATTCCATACTTACGTTCAACAGCAAGCTGGCCCTTCTGCTTGACTTGACTAAGTACCTAATCATCAGGATAGCGACACAAATGACGAATGCAGCTGCTGCAATAATCGCTACGGTCAATACACTCACTCTCCACTGGCTATTCGTACGTTCTGAATGGCTTCCTGGCGTGAAGCCGCAATTGAAAAAACAGCTGTAAAGCCCGACATTTGAAACACTTCTTCAACCATTCCGGAAAGTCCGCATAGGACGAGCTGGCCGCCAATTGCTTTCGTTTTTTTCATAGCCAGCAGCATGACTCGAAGCCCCGCGCTGCTTATATATTCCAGCTGCTCCATATCGAAAACAAACCGCTGCTCTCCTGCGGCAACTGCCTCTAAAAAACACTTCTCCACCTCTGCCATCGTCAAGCCATCGAGCCGGCCCGTTAAGTTCAATACGGAATAATCAGCTTGTCTATCCATATGTATCACTGCTTCTCTCTCCCTTCTTCTTCAAGCTCCATCGTAAAATAGTTGTAGCTTCCTGCCCGATTGTAGCGGCATAACCGCGTTTTTTTTCGAATAAAGTAGATGCCGAGCCCTCCTATCGGACGATGCTGCCCGGGCAAATTAATATTAGGCAGTTCATATTGCAACGGATTAAAGGGCTTGCCGTTATCTATAAATAAAATCCAAACCTTCCTAGGAACATAAGCGGAGGCTCGAGCTGTAATTTGGATATAAGGCAAATCGTCATGGGACCTGTTTTTAAAGCCGTAGTGAACGATATTCACGAACCATTCCTCGCATACGAGCTGCAGCGCCGCTTGGTGCTTGGCTGAGAGCTGGAAATTTTCACCGATTTTTTGCAGCCAATGCAACAAAACGGTCCATTGCTCCAGCTCCGCTGCAAGTCCGATTGATTGCACATGCTCCTTTGCCTCATGCTTCATATCCATCCTCCTTCAAGTTTTGTGAAGCCAACCTTACTCGCTGTCGCCCTTAGCCCAGCTTGATGAATAGCTGCTCCAGCGTACGCAGCCTCATACTCATCGCTCTTAGCAAGCCAACCCCTATTTCCGGATATAAACGAACGAGCTTGGTCATTTCCTTGCTTTCAATTTGCAGCACTTTTGCCTCTCCAAAAATAACCTGGGCATCTATCGAAGAGGGCTGGTCATCGAACAAGCTCGTTTCACCAATTGTTTGAAGCTCGCCAAGCACGCTAATCGTGCCTTCCAGACCCGCTTCATTTATCCCGCTCAGCTCCACATGGCCCGACATAATAATGGTAAGCAGCTGTCCCTGCTGACCTTGCTGCAGCAGCAGCTCTCCATCCGGAAATACCTTCTCGCGGGCAATGCTGGCAATCCGCCCGAGCTCCTCAATCGAAATGTTTTGAAATAACGGCACTTGCTTAAGAAATGTAATCTTATCGAGCGCGCTCAAGTATTCCCAATTATTCATTAGCAGCTCCCCTCCATCTCCTGCTCCTGCCTTGATCGCTATAGCCTGCAGCCAGGAATCCGTTACCTCGCTTTGATCCCCGTTATGATCGTCCGGCTGCATAGATTCATCCGCTTGCTGGCGATAAAAACCAAGCAGTGCGCCGCTTAACCGGGCGTTGCCAAGGTTTTCGGATAATACCTCCAGGCCGTTATCACGCAGCTCCTCATCCTTGCTTTCCAAAGCGGCACGAAGCTTCGCAATTACCCGTTCATCATGGATGGATAGCATAACCTGCCACACCGTATCCAAAATAAAACCTTCTATTTCCTTCGCTCTAGCCCTTGCCAGCCCCGTCCATTCCGGCTGATTTTGCATAGCAATCCGTTTCACAATGCGATAGCCTGCTGATAGTGCTGCCAATCGTTTTGCGCATGAGGCTATAACCGCTTGCAGATGTATCTGTTCTGTATCCAGCCGCATCATTACCGCAACTGCCGTTGTCCAAATATCATCTTGGGGAGAATCTATAAACCGAAGCAGCTCCGGCAATGCGTCAGCCCCAATAGCGAGCAGCCCATCCTCAATGGCCGAACGCAGCTCCTTGTCACTCCCAACCAGCATTTCCATAAAGCTTACGACCAGCTCAGCTCCGCCTAATTTTCCCATTGTCCTTACCGAAGCTAATTTCACTGCAGCGATATCAGAAAGCGCGCTCATCATTACATCCATATACAATTCCTTTAGCTTGCGCTCGCTAATAAGCTGACAAGCCAGCACAGCCATTTGTTGTGAGCCGCTTAGCAATTTGCGCATATCCTCATACAGCAGCGCACCTTCGTCCATCCCCCGCCAAGCTTCCATACGTACCAAAAGACTGTCATCCTTATAAGCTCGTTCCAAATAGTACTTTTTTTCCGTTCCCGTTCTGGCCGCAATCAGGAGCTGGCGGTAAGCGGCAGTACGTACCTTTTCATGAGCGTCCGCCGTGAACAGCTCCATTTCTCTTATCGTCCGCTCAGACCAGCTGTCTGCATGCAGCGCTGCAAGGGCAGCTGCTTTCTGCTCGCCATCATGCTGGCATGCATATTGCCATAAAGGCGCGCCCAAGGCAGGATGAGGGCGCATGCCCAGCAGCTCTAGCGTAAATTGCCTTATATTTGCATTGGCATGCTGCAGCTGCAAGACGAGCGCTTTGCGAATTCGTTCATGCTTGATGGAATCAAGCAGCTGATCGACAAAATCATGAACAAAGGCAGAGCTGTCCTGCAAATACTTAATAAGCTCCTTCAAATATAGATGGCGTGCGGTCCAGGCTAATATTACAAGTAGCAATGTACAAATCAATCCGATCACAGCCTGCCAGTTCAAGGCAAGCAAAGAAGAGGAATGAAGCATGGAAAGGCCCGAGCCCAACAAAATCCCAACTGAAGCAGCCAGACTTTGTGCAATATAGCGATAACCGTCACGCTGCTGGAGCGGCAGCATCTTGAAAAAGAATTGATAGCTCGGCTCAGCAAAATAGTAAAGCAGCAGGTAAAGCAGCCCGTAGCCGATTGACACCACTATAAGAGCATATTCCGACGCAACCAGCGTGCTAACAAGCAGCAGGCTTGCCAAAAAAATGAGCGCAATGGCAAAAACGGTGTTGCTTGCTCCTAGCCAGTCCATTAATCTGGCTGCTACTATTTGCAATAAAAAAGCGGCGCAAAACAAAATAATAACCATCAAGCCGTAAAAGGAGGTCAACTCCTTCTCCGTCGCAAAGGACGCTTGCGCTACGGTAAAATACTGATATTCGATTAGAAAATAGACCGCTGGCATTAATGTCATAATGCCGATCACGGTAAGCAAAAACGGAGAGCGAATCGTTTGCTTCAAGTAAAACAAGGAGGATTGCTCTGCTCCGCCTTGCTCCTCACCCTGCCCGTTCGTAAAAGGCAGCAAATATTGCCGAATAGAACGGACAAACTGCGGCAGGCCTGCAAGCAGCAGCAGCACCGCCAGCATATACAGCAGCTCAGGACCCAAATAAGCCGCCATTGAATTAGATATAACTCCAGCTGCAATGCCGCCGATAATAGCAGTCAGCACAAATACCGGCATAACCCGCTTCGCCTGCTGTGTCGGACAGAGGTCAAACGCCGTGCTCCACATTAGCAATGTCTGTTGTCTGATAACAAAATTGGAGGATAAAAATAAAACGATATAATACATCGTTATATCCAGCCCAAGCAGCTTGCTTGTCAAAAGCACAGCACCATTCAATAAGCCAATGCCAATAAATAGTCCATACAGCAAAACCATAAATTTCGACTTTGCTGTCCGCTGCGAAAAATAAGAGAGCAGCCAGCCCTCCAACGGCAGCAGAAAAGCCTCTGCAAAATACATGAGAGGCAAATATTGCGTCCCTACGCGACTGTTAAATATCGCCATAAAGGATGTGTAGTTAATCATTTCCGATACACCGGCAAGAAAAAATACCGAGCCCAGCATCCATACCTTGCGCCGATCCTCATGACGCAATTGAAACCATGTTTGTAATCCCATATGCTATATCTCCATCTAACTGATAAGGCTTATATATGTACCCCAAGCCGTTCATAAAGCTGCTGTTTGCTCGGCAGCTTACTCCCATGTAATAAACCGAGCCGTTCGATAATAAGAAAATATTGTTTTTTCTTCTGCCGCACGCCTTGCTTGTACAATAACGCTGCAACAGCAGAAAGCAACTGGTCGTAGCATTGCTGCGCGGAAAGAAAGCCCAACTGCTGTAATTTCTTTCGCTCCGCTTTGTTCCTTTTGGAAAGCGGCAAATGGGCAATGCCCAGGTAACGGTGCACAATATCGCCAGGGGATAATAGTGACTGTCCATAAGCTCTTGCTGAAGCTTTAACAGCGTGATTGCTCCTGCTGCCTTCACTGGCCTTTGTTCCGAAAAGCAGCCACATGAGATGCTCAGGCTGCTCCGAGCTGCCCCGCAGCAAGTCTGTTCCCGCCAGCAACGGGAGCAATTCCTTGCTCCACTTCAGCTGTTCCGCCTCTTCCTCCTTCATTCCAGCAATATGCTCCTGCCGATCACGCTCTTCCAAAGTAGAGCTGTCATCCGGCTCCCAATCGACCTTGTCAACAGCTTCTTCGTTAACCCTGTTTTCTTCCATCAACAGGCTGTATTCAGCATTCTCCTGCTCGTCCTGCAGCTCAGCTCTTGCTCCAGCCGGTTTTTTAGCTTGCTGCTCACTGCCAGCTTTTTTCTCTTCCTTGCGCTGCTGTTGTTCAGCTTCGAATACAGCTTGGCTTACGCGCGTCCAATCGACCCATTCCTTCAGCTCTTTTACAATCGTGACTTGCTTGGCAAACTCGGTAAACCTAAGCCTGCTGCCGGCCGCAAGCCGATGCAAAACCTGCTTTTTGCGAGCGGTCGACAGCAGCTCGAACCGTTGCATCAGCTCCCGTTGCCCTTGCTTATTCGCTTTATAGTTCAGCCATCTCACAATATCACGGTACGGAGCAATAAGCCCTGTCACATTAACGGTGTTATCGGCTTCAAGATGGCGTTCAAGCGCTCCGGATTCGTAAATACTGCCTTCCTTCAACGCTTCATCACGCTGTAAACGAATCTCTTTCAGCGCTTCTATGCTATCGTCAAGTATCTTCCATTTATGCGGCAAAGCCTGCCACAGCTCCAGCTTAGCTATAGAGCCGGCGGCATGAAGGAGGACAGCTTGCCGCTGCTCGGCAGTCAACTTTGCAAAGCGGCGCCATAGCTGCTGATCAGCGTCAGGCAGTTGAATCAGCCTGCTTACGTGAGAACGGGAAGGCTCCTTCATCCCGCGCATGCATTGTCTTTGCAGCTCCAGCCTCTCCAGATCAGCAGCCCTTGTACCGATCCACCTGTTGCCATACATTTGCTGCAAGCTTGCTTGGTACTCTTGCTGCGCTTCATGCCCATGCTGCAGTCTGCTTAGCTTTGGCGCTTCTTTTTCCTGAAGCATAGACAAATGCCGCTCATTTGCCCTCTTCATGGCCTATACCCGCTTTCTTTCCTTCGACATAAATCTCCTTTCTTCACAATATCCGAGATTCATAAAGAACATTGTAACCGGGCTAACAAAATTATTATTTTTAACCATTTATACTGGTTCAAGATGAAACATAAATATTGGAGGGCGATCGACGATGACTCCCCCATCTCATGAGCCTGCAAAGGCAGTCAAACCGACTGGAGGCCAGCAGACCGAACATGCGAATGCCAATCATGCATTGGCCCCTTACTTCGGCGAACAGGAATTGAGAGAGGTTTATACAGACAAATTTTTTGATCCGCTCAAGCTGGCTGTATTGGACAAATTCGGAGTAGGAAGAGGCGAATGGAGACGCTCTGATGAGCTTAACGCATTTCGTCAGCGCTTAAAGGACGCTGCCCGCAAGCAGGCAAGCTTGGATATTGCCAATCAGATGGATGATCACCAGGATTTAAAGGATAAGAGCAATATTGGCAAAGCTTTCTTCGGAATGGCAGCAAACAAAGAAGCTTACAGCATGTCAAAAATATCAGTTGATGCCATTATGGATCGTGAAGCAGAACGTATTATTGAAGCAGTTAAGCCTGCCCAATCTGCGCTGTCAGATTTGCGAAATGCAGCCTATGATGGTTCTTCCAGTCTGATACATAATAATGCCTTGGAAAAGGATATTAAGAAGCGTGCCCGCAGCAAAGCACAGGATAAAGCAAAGGAATTGCTAAAAAGCACAAAAGATACTGCCGTTAACGAAGCCCGTAAAATTGTAAAAGGCGATAAAGATAAACCCCAGGCAGGCGCTGATACGAATCGTCAGCTAGCGATTCAAAAGGATGTTACCAGCCAGGTTAAAACCGATGAAATCGGCAAAAAATCGATAACGAAAGCAATTGAAAGCGATTCGCTAAACAGCGGCCTGACAAAAATAGGCGGTATTATTGACCGGGTTGTTCCCCATGACGGGGACGCCGCTTCACTTGCTTGCGAATTGAAAATACCTATCGGGCAATCAGGCGGCTATGTCATCATCTCCTTTGAGGCAGGTGCAGAGCGGGATGAAGACAGCATTGAAATAAGCTCGCAAATAGGAATCGGCGTCGGCGTGGAAGCCGGCATCGTCGATTTCAATGTGCAGCTCGGCATGTTCGCAGAAGCAAACGCCGCAACGACGTCTTCTGCTATGAATTTGATTTCGTATGGGATGTATCGCTACATCAATGCCAGCGTTCCCAGTCTTGCAGAGAGCATGTGGGGGATGGGCGGAAAATCCGGAAAATCCGAAACCGAGGAAGCTGAAATGTGGGCTTCCGCTATAGAGGCTCAAGATATGGATGACGAGGATAGCAGCGTATCGGTGGGAACCTATAAGCAGCTTGCCCTGGCCATCGAATCGGGCATTGCAGAGGTTGATCTGAGTCTTACCAAAAAGAGCTTTAATCAATATGACAAAAAAACAATTATGGAGCATACCCGCAACAAATTCGGAGATCAAACCGACATTGCTAGGCTGCGCAACAAAGCCTTGCAATTAATGAGCGTGGAAGAGAAGAAAAAATATGAGGTCAGTGCGGAAATTGCCCTCAATTTAGGCTTTGGCGAGTTAGGCTTGGAGGCTGAAGGCGCGCTCACCAAATCTGGAAGCGATTTTGAAAGCATTGAAATATCAATGGGTGTTTCCCTGCCTTTTGAGTATGGCGGAGATAACGTCGACTGGGTCGCAATTATAAGCAAGCTGTACAGCCCTTCAATGGGGCTGCTCACGACAATGAATAAGGCGCTTGCTAGCAAGGATAACGGGGTGCCGGGTGCCCAATACAATGCAGCACAAAAACAAGGCTCCATCCTGGATGCGGTAAGCGACACGTCCATTTTAAGCTCAAAATTCGACAGTATTGGCCAGTCGATTGCGAATTTCAAAAGCGAGGTCGACCCGGATACGGGAGAGGTGGAGCGTCTCTTTTCACTTAAATCACAAACGACGCTAGGCTTTAGCTATGAATACGAATGGGGAGAAAACGGCCAGCCTGGACAATGGGAGGTCTCCCTGGAGCTCGGAAAAAGTAAAAGCTTTGAAATCGATGCGGATGTATTCAGCTTCAGCGTAGAAAAAACGAAGAAAATCGCAGAATTCGGCGGAGAAAAGAAAAAGGGCGTAAAGTCTTTGAAGAAGGGCTTCGCCGGCTTTTAATTGATTAACGTAAAGGGGCGCGATACATGATGAAGGCAGACACAAGCAATCAGCATTCAACCGTCAAGGTGAATGTTCCGATCCAGTTCAAAAGCTGGAACAACCAGCTTCTTCACGCCACACTTACTTCCATTGCATTTCAAGCTGACGAGCATGAGACTCATGCCAGCCTTAATATAACCATAAGCGCCAGCACCATGCAGCAGCTCATTGACGGGCAATGGTTTCATGCATGGCCGCACGCCTTGACTGCACAAGCCCATTACGACAAGCTCACTTCTATTGAAGTAAGTCTTGAATTAAACCCTGCCATCGCTTCCCTGCTCGCTGAACAGCGCAAGGATGCCGAATTTATACTTGCTGCGCTGCTGCCTCCCTCCACACTGGAGGACAGTGCATATGCAGGGACCCTTGCACATAGCGATTGCTGGTTTTTGCTTGAAGCCATTCAAACGGTCAAGCTGCCTCCTTCCTTAAAGAAGGAAGGAACGCTGCGTCAAGGCATTCGCACGATTTGGCATCCCTCCTTGTCTGCAGCTATGCAGCGACAGCCAAGCATTATACAAGAAGACAACCCTGTGAAACTTTCAGTCATGCAGCAGCTTGAAGCAGCACTAATCAGACAACAGCTGAATTACGATATCTTTGAAAAACAAATTTTTCGCGTGCCTTTCCATAGCGAAGCTACTGGCCGCTGGCTGCTGCTATTGCAGCCGGATACAGTCCTGCAAGCAGTAACTGTCCATAGCATGTTCCCAATCCCAATCCCTTCTGGCAAACAGGAGCGCTTGGCCCTATACCTGCTTCGAATGCAGAGCGAATTTACTTCCGGCTGCTTTGAGCTTGATCCTGAGGAAGAGCAGCTGCGCTTCCGCTCAGTAATAGAATGTCCAAATAAAGAACTGCCCGTTAACAAACTGCAGTCCATCATCGGCAACCATATGACACTTATGGAGCAATATATCCCTGTAATCGAAAAAATTCTAGAAGACTAACAGCCGTTTTAATGGCAAAAGGACGCCCCAATGGCGTCCTTTGTCTGTTGCCCGTAATGATTTAAATAAATCAACAGCTTTTACTGCGCATAATCCCCCGTATAATTAACCAGAGACACATCGTTAACGCCGTTAATTTCGCTAATATTTTGAACAAACGCCGTATTATCATCCCGCAGCGAAATTTCTACAGTCAGCTCTGTAAATCCTTTTCTTACCGTTTTGGACTTCAGCTTTGTTTTTAATTTGTTCAGCTCGACACGCAGATCAGACACTGCCTCTTCCGTATGGCGAATGATAAGCAGATAAGTTTGCTCTCTTATCTTGCGTCTGGATAAAAGCATCAGTACAAGGCCAATAATGATGGAGCCGCCGATCGCCAGCGGATAAATCTTGGCACCGCACGCAATACCTGCCGAAATCGCCCAAAACATATACACGATATCAAGCGGATCCTTTACAGCCGTTCTAAAGCGGACAATACTGAGCGCGCCGACCATACCTAGGGACAAGACAATATTTGTACTAATTGTCATAATAATAAGTGCCGTTATCATCGTCATCAATACAAATGACACATTGTAATTGTAGCTGTACACAACACCCCGGAACGATTTGCGATAAATCCAGTAAATAAACATACCGATCAGGAAAGCAAATAGCATTCCCAGCACCATATCAACGTAGGATACAACGCGGAAAGCTTCGAGCTTTAACACGCTTTGTTTAATAATATCTTGAAAACTCATGGACACTCCTCCAACAGAACATTATTCCTTAAAATGCTGTATCGATTTTTCCCGACAAATAACATATTTCGATATCGAAGATCGAATGTGGCTTTTTGGCTGCAATATTTTACGAATATGATCGGGAAGGAAGGAATCAAATTTCACTTCCATAATCGTAAGCTCTGGCGGAATAGCCTCCTCTATAACGAGCTCTGGATGGAACAAATCAATTGTATTGATGCCAGCCGACAACTTCTTATCAAATGTAATGCGAACATTGCCCATCTCGTATACATAAGCTTCACGCCAATAATCTACTATTACAACTGGTCTAAAATGATAGGTTTTTAGCGCAGCGTAAAACTCGTTCAACAGGCTTTCTTCACGATCAAGCAAAAACTCATACTCTCCCGCTAATATCAGCTCATACTCCTCTCTCGTTAATGGAGCTGACTCCTTGCATACAAACTCGCCAAACTTGCTTTTTCGCTCTAGATTAATCGTTTTGTCGCTTTCATTGTACGTCCTGATGCGGTACTTATCTCTCTTGAAAATCCCATCATTCTTCTCTTCAAGAGCTGCGCGGCGCGGATCGTCAAAATATAAACTGCGAATACGATAGCCATCATAATCTACCGAATAGGAATCTAAAGCAAGAGTTGTAGACACTTTTTGCTTCAAGGCCAAGAAGTCATGAAGATGCAAATAATACTTTTGCTCTGTTCTCAGCCTGCGCCCTCGAAATTGCAATTACTTCACCTCAAATTCCCTTACTCCATTCTGACTTACCTCTTCATCGTCATAAATAAAATCAAACGCTGTTTGTTCATTTCCCTTGCTATCCCTCACGATAGATTTCCAATAATAGCTTCCAGCTGGCAGCTTATCGATTTCTACTGAATTCGTAGAAATATCTGTTTTATGAACTATTATATTTGAAAATTCCAGATCCTTAGCTATTGTAAAATCATATGAAAGAGTGTCATCCTGCAAGTCAAATGATATTTCCCAAGAAAACTTCAGTTTATTTCCTACAGTCTCGACATCATTCATGAAATACGGCTTAGGCTTTTCCAAATCTTCCATAAAACGTTTAATACTTGCTTCCGGAGTCTGAATGATAATATTCAGCTCATCATCATACTCGCTAGTATGTCTTGATAAAAACTTTACATCAGGAGAACGATATAAAAAGGGCAGTACAACATCTTTATACTGATTAATATGCTCTTGTATCGTTTCCTCGTTAATATACTTTTTATGAAGCTCTTCTATTTTTGCTTTTAATTTCTCAACATTACTTTGTTGTCTAAAATAACGATTAGCTAATTTAGATCCCCAAAAATTGCTTATTCCGTTTTGAAATGATCGGATACTTCCGCTTCTTCTTTGCTTCTCCCAGCCGCCATCATAATCCCAAGGCAAGAAATACCATTTTTCATTATTAAGAGGGGAGTACAAATAGAAATTATTAGCGTCAGTGTCCATATTGTCCATTAGTATATTCGCAGCCGTCCAAGTTAAAAAGTTCTCTTCGTCAAAATGCTTTTCCATAACTTGTTCAATAGGTATACTTAGATCATTTACATCATCAAGCATCTCTATCAACCGTGTATGTTCTTTTCTTCCTTTAATTTCAAGAATGGATTCAAAGCTTTCCAAATCAAAAGTTGGATCTTCCTCTTCTTTGATTTGCTCATTATATCGATTGAATTCAAAGAAAGATACCTTGTACAAATAACCATTGGGATCCAACAAATGGGCACGTAAAAACTTCTTATTAGGCTGTTCAACATGAGTAAACAGTCCATAATCCTCATAACCTGCATTCTGTATGCCCGTTGACAAATCCTTGACATAAACATGAATAAATTGTGTTCGCAAGCTGGTCATATTAGGAATCTTTTCAAACAAATCAAAACTTAATTTATTACGTATACGTGAAAAATCCAGACTATGTTTATTTAAATTAATTGTCCGCTGGTCCATATAAGTTCCAGCATCATCATGAAGCTTAATCCGAAACGATTTTTGAGACAGGCTCCAAGCAGTGTTGCCGCGCAGTTCAATTGATGCATTCTCAGCGGTAGAACCAAAACCAAACATTCCTGAAATTGGCCCCTTCCCGTCGCTTAAACCTTCCTGCATAATGATCGGCAGCTGCTTCGCTTTTGTTCGATCCGTTTGCCTGTTTAGTGCATACCAATCAAATCTATCGTCAGTCTCTGTATAAGGGAGCACAGTAATATACAGCGTCTTTAGCGAGGAATCATCATCGCGCTCATAAAGGCGTCTATCTTCTTCTAGCGCTGTATTAATAGTATCTGGCATAGGCGCACGATTCACAATTTTATCCTTATCGGAATCTGGATCATTGGGATCCATTCCCTCCAGTCCCGTGCATGCCGATAGTAACAATGTGCACACAACTATTACAGAAACCATCATGCCCGCTTTATTAATCTTTTTGTTCATACTACCGCGCGGCTGCTGATTAATAGGCTGTGAGCAGAATGTAAAGTAATCAATATTACGTAGGACATATAGCAAACGACCGATAACTAAACCTAAAGCTATAAAAGAGGCTATAAACATTCCTAATCCATCAAACTCCAATCGCATCATCCAATAGCTTAAACCAATGTTAAGCAATACAAAAACAAAACCTATGGATATGACACCTTTACGGTCATCAAAATACATTAATATATGTGTGAGCACAAAGAAAATAATAAATAGAAAATACGCTAAAGCTAGTATAATGAATAAATCGAGCTGCGCCATTGTAAATCCTATTTTCGGCAAAAATTTAATGCCAAATGCAATAGCCAGAATAGTAAACAATAGCTGGATTTCCATCAACAGACTAATTTCTTTGGTTAATGTTTTTTGCATTTTGTTTTTTGCAGCAGATATATCTTGTATCGTACCGCCATTTAAAATATTCAAATAATACAACTTGAATTTTTCATAAAATGCAGTTTCCACTGATACTACAAACGTTACTAATGTTGGCATTACTGATAAAAAGGCAAAAAATACGGGAAGATCATAATAAGGCATCACTAAAAATTGATCTGCAACTTCTACACCTCTTGAACCAAGCCAATATACAAAATTGTGCAAATAAACGCCTGAATATACAAAACAGCCCGCAAAAAATAGAGAAGCATACTTTTTAAAATAACTTAAATATTCAAAGAAATAAGCACGTTCTGCACGTGGAAATCTCTGTTCAAAATGATAGCTTGATAAAATAACGATAATTAAAAACCCTATATCAAGACCTAATAGCGCAGCTACTGTGGGATCTAAATCTGCATATTGGGAAACTAGCCAACCGCTTATTAAAGCCGCAACCGAGCCTATTAAAAATCCTCTTACAATACGAATGTAATCTTTCAATGCTGATAAATAGACACCTTGTATCCATACAACAACCAGCAGCATAAAGAAGAAATAAGCAGCAAGCTTATACTGCCAATCGGCCGATACCCCGTTCAAAAATAAAATTGCAATTAATGCAGTTGTGGGGAGCATAATTATTAAAGCACCGTAATAAGAAGACATGATTCGATTGTATTTTTTCTGATAAAGCATATCCGCGGTATAGCGGGTAAGCACCATAGAAATTCCGCTCGTCAATACAATAGAAAAAATAAAACAATAAGAAACCGTTGCTATATACAATTCCCAATCTAAATATGTTGTCTCTTCTGTCTTCGTTACTTTCTGTAAGGCTATAATTAGCAGCATACTTAGAATCATAGGGCCAACAGTAGTAAGAGAGGAGTAGGCATATGCTTTAATATTGTTAATGAGACCTTGCTCACGAAAGAGCTTTCTAAGCTCGAAGCCTATCCCTGCCATCCAATTCCCCTCCTAATCTGTCATACAACTGACGATAGTTTCTTATGACGTCATCCTGGCGATAGTAACGCTTCACTCGCTCATAAGCATTTCTTCCCATTTCAAGACGCAGTTTTTTATTTTTGCATAATGTTACTGCAGCCTGAGCCAGATGCTCATAATGCATGACCGGCGCAATAAAGCCTGCAGCTCCTATTCCGTCATTCATACCTTCAATCAGCTCTTTGCAGCTGCCTACATTAGTAGCAACAAATGGCTTGCTAGCAGCCATTCCCTCTAATATTGCAAGAGGCTGTCCTTCACTAATACTAGTCAGCATCAACAAATCC
This sequence comes from Paenibacillus sp. IITD108, assembly GCF_036541265.1. Taxonomy (NCBI): domain Bacteria; kingdom Bacillati; phylum Bacillota; class Bacilli; order Caryophanales; family Paenibacillaceae; genus Paenibacillus; species Paenibacillus sp. IITD108. The sequence continues at coordinate 190,138 of NZ_JAZHCT010000009.1, forward strand.
ATTTTCCCGATATATTCTTTGATAGGTACAGAGCCGGTAAAAATAACATCCTTCAATTGTAAAGCCTCGACAAGCTGTAAACATTCATGATAATAGTCCTCGTCCTCTTCATAAGGACCCATTACATAAAACACCGCATTGGACAGCTCCTGCTTAATCAAGGCAAAGCTTTGGAGCATTGTCTTAATATCCTTAATAGGAACTACACGAACGATTGCACCGATATAAAATTGATCTTCCGGCTTATCCGCAGGGAGGGCCTCATAATCCGTAATGGTCACGCCGTTCGGTATAAGCTCGATTTTCTGCTCTAAGCAGCCCAGCTCGACTTCAATTTCTTTATTTCGGCCGAAAAGTGTCGTAACCCAGTCCGATTGTTCATAGGCACAGGAAGATAGCCGGTAAAAATATTGAATCCATAAATCCTTAAAATAACCTTTTACCCATTCTGCTTTTATAATTTCTTCTTCTCTTTCACGTGAATAAATACCGTGCTCTGTCAGTAGAAAAGGTTTTTTATAGATCTCCCTTGCCACAACGCCAATTACTCCAGCATATCCTGTCGAAACGCTATGATACAGGTCGGCCTTAGGAATGTCATCTCGGATCGTTATAAATAGCGGCAGGATCATAGATCGTACTGTCCAGAACATTTCGGTAAAAGGAACGAGTGGATATTTCTCCTCACAAAGCTCCTCTAAAATGTCAAAAAAATCTTTACTCGTCAGAAAATCTGAAACCTTATTAAACTTTGAGCTGCGCATCATCTGAATAAAACTGGACCAGTCCATATCTCCGGCTCCGCCAAGCAGCGCTTTTACGTTATTTTTTTGATCCTCGGTTAGTCTAAAACGCTTGCCCCATTTGCTATCTTCCTCCAAATAGGAATCCAGAAAAGCTTCCTTTACTTCAACAATATTGGCAGGTAAATCATATTTAAAAATACCCTTCTGCTTTTTTTGTGCTGCAATTGCATATATAACAAACTCATGCTCGGGCATTTGTTTAACGATATTTTGAATCCAGCTCGATACTCCGCCTGTAACATATGGGTAAGAACCTTCCGCTATGATACATATTCTCATATTATCACCTGCCTAATCCTATTGTGAAATCTTGTTTAAAGGCTGTTACCAAATAGGTGTCCGTATCAATTTTTCTTACGGAACAATTAACTAGCTTGCCTATTTTTTTATCTGTTCTAAAAATAAAATATTGACTTTCTGCTTCGGAGGTAGTTTTTACCTTTAGTTCCTTATTATTTTTTATAACATCCATATTGCTTTGCAATTGATGAGCGACACCAATGGCGGCCTCTGCCGATGTAATACTGCGCAGCCAAGGATAAGTGGTATGAAGACGTTCCAGCAAGTGCTCAAAGTCTCTGTATAGATCCTTCCATTTTTGCTGGCGTCCTCGGTCTTCATCCAATAAATCGTCCGGGTGAATAAAATGTGAAAAAACACCTATGGATGTTATTGTATTGGCCTCCACCCATTTGTTATATTCAGTATCAAAATATCCTGAGGTTACCCTTGGCATCTCTATAATGCCATCATCTGCTATTTCGAATTCCTGCACATAGGCCCGATTAGATGGGTCGACCATATACAAAGAGGAAATGACTGCAAGTTCCGGCCAAGCATTGACCAAAGCTTGTCTGCCCTCGGCCCCCAACACATTAGAAGGTGGTACGTAGGACATAACAGCATATTTTGGAAAGGCTCTAGCAATATAATTTAAAACCGTTTTAACGGAAGCTTCCATATCCTCTTGGCTATCCCATATTTTGTATTCAAAAAAGTCAGCGACTTCTTTATTCATCTGCAATGACTGATGATTATAACCGTGAATGCCTATCTCACCGCCGCTTTTAATTACCTCTCTGCCATATCCTATTAAATTATGCAGTTCCTCATCATCTAACGGTACAAAAGGAGCATGCACATTATCTTGATAGGTTTGAATCGCAACCGCAGTATACTTAATGTCATGAAGCTTAGCGGCTTTAATCATTTGCGGCCACCATATTTCGTGAAAAAAAACAGGCGTCTCTCTTTGATATTCCGCATAAATCGTATCGTTGATTCCCTGAGGGATAGGCGCAGGAAAATCATCCATATAGAATAGCTTTGTATTAAAAATCGGGTAAATATAGTCTGGCTCCAACATGCTTATGCCGCCTGCAATTAACCCCCTTGTGTCCTTTGTATCTAAACTGCTGCCATTAAAAACAAGAAAGGCACCCGAACCGTACTGCTTTTTCCACATTAACGGATAGTTTTGGCCCGTCCGTGCCATTAGCAGGACATCCTTCTCTATTTCCCCGGCAAGTACATTGTTGTAGATAAAATTTTCTTTATAGGAAACTCCCGATTGGTTGACTAACACATTTGAAGTCAGATCAATGCCAGTATCCCCTACCAAATAAGCAAAGCTTACAAACCCAAGCTTTCGATAAATTTGAATAAAGGTATCAGTCGGATCATCCAATCGCATAATGAACATATATCCGCCATTAGAAACATAATTCTCTATCTCTTTAACTTCATCGTTTAGAAGCTGTAGCGACGCTGTCATTAGTACAGCTTGACACTGTTCAAAATCAACGTCTCCATCCGTTAAATCAACAGTTGAATGGGGCTGTTTCATATAGTTTAATACTTGCTCTGTATTATCTTTAATTCCGGTACTTAACTCATCGTGCCCATCAAACAATAAGCAATAATTGCGATTGCTCGGCTCCGAAAGATCAGGTTTCTTTTTGCCAGAGGCCAAATAATTTTGTTTAATCGTCTGATATTTTTCCTGCAAGCTGCCATTATGACTGAACTCCAGTACAAACTTAGATCTGGCGATTTGCGTAGCTATTGCAAGCAACAACACACATACGAGAATGATATATACATTACGTCTAAATTTAACATCCTTATTCATATTACGCTCCCTCTGACCAAAACCTTACCATTGTAAGAGCATGATTGGATAAACTTATTGGTGCCCGCTTCAACCTATCCAATGTTTCATTTAATTTAGGATAGGATTTCATAACATAATAAACTTTTAACATACATAAATAAGCAGCCTCACTATCTGGAAACTGTTCCATATACATTTTGGCGCTTCGCTCTGCATCACTATAAGCTTGAAGAACGATTTCAAGTTCTATTTTTTCTTGGTATGCCCATTCAGAGCTTTCATCCAGCTTTATATACTGGTTCAAAACCGCCAAATACGTATAACGATTTTTCAATAAAGTACGCTCATCTAGAAATCCGCTGCGCATATAGGCATGCAAAACCTCCGCATAAGTACGAACTACAAGCAAGTCCGACGAATCCGTTTCAAATTTCACGGCTAGATCCTGCAGAGCGAGCTGTAGTTTCCTCTTCGTTTCCATAATAGCACTTACTGCATAATGGGAAGTTTCTGTATCCTCGTTACTAACTGCACGCTGTAGTATTTCCAAGTAATTAATCGCATCCTGCTTTAATACATCTATCATGACCTTTCGCCGAGTTTGATGTTCGCTCACTAATAAAGCTTCCTCAATTGGAATAACATCAAGTTCCTGCTTCCGTTCAACCTGCTTGTATACACCTATACGTCTTATTTTATGTTCTTCTTGTTGACGAGTAACATAATCCTCGAAAGCTTCTTTAGAATTACTTGTGAATAGCTTCGACCAAAATAACGGAAGCAGCCATCCTACAACTGGTAGGACGGCAACCATTATTACCCTAATTAACCATTCTTGCCATGACTTACGGTAAAAAAATGTAATCAGCAGGATGGAAACAAGTATATATATTCCGTACATCATCCAATACATGCGATTACTCCTCTCTTACTGCCCGTAACTCAATTGAAGCATGTGCCAAGCGTTGCAATATCGGGTTAGAATCCTCTATGCTCGTATTTGAAAGCAATACTAACATTTCATTATTTTTATTAAGTCCGACATAATCAGTTTCTCTAAGCTTTGATGAAACATGCATGGCAGCCTCAATCAGCGTAATGTTACTTAACTCTGCTTTTAATAACAAAAACGGTACCTGATGCTGATCAAACGCCTGAATTTTTGAATTCAATATTTCTTGGAATATATCAGCCTGTAATAATGTTGAACCTTCCATATAGCGCTGTGATTCAGTTGCATCAATATAAGTGAATGCTTTGCTGAGAGCAGAAGAAATAAGATCCACCGTGATACGGAACAAATTTTGATGATATAGGGAAAAGCTTTCAAAGGTCAACCCGTCAATCGCAATAACAGCAGCAATGCGATCCTTATGCATTATTGGAGCTACCATCAAAGGAATACTATCCTCTAATTGCCGATTTATATATATTTCTCCTGTTTGGAGAATCATCGTTAAATAGTGATGATCAGACACTTTAAGTGATTTCGGTAATGTATCCAGACTGTAGCCAGAGCTTGCCAATAAACGCAAATAAGATTGCTGTGGATTTACAGTATATATTGTTACCTTTGGTACATGCATAATCGATTTTACTACAGTAACAGCCGCGTTAAATACTTGCTCCGGCTCAAGACTTTCCAACTCCTTGGTGGCGGCATAAATCTTTCCATAGCTGTCCCCTGAGTTTAAAATACGAAGCTGCAGCTCATCCTTAACTTCACGTACCTCTGTATAAACATTTTCAAGAAATTCATATCGTTCATTTACCTCGTTAACCTTCTGCTCTTGCTGTTGAATAATTGTATTTTTTCTTTCTATTGAGTATCCAACAACTAGCCCGATAAAGAGATAGATGGCAATTTGAAAGAAGAAATCTGTATCATAGGTTAAAGAAATAATATCTCTTCCATCTAGCAGCTTTTGATATACATATAAGCCAGATGATAGAACTACAGCTAGTATAGCCTGCCGGTTGCCATATAAAATTCCTATAATCGTAATATAGAATAGCTTTACATCAATTGCTCCATACGAGCTATTGGCATAGGTTAACGTAAGCCAAGCAGTTAATAAAAACGCTACTATATTTTCAATCGATGGCAGCAGTCGTTTGAAACCCTCCTGCAGTTTAATTTGCATTGGGGACTTTAACACAGCACCTGCAGAGGCCGCTGTTTGTTGCTCTGCACTTTGTTGAATGAAAGAATGCGCTGTTCGCTTTAGCCCTTCTTCAATCGTATATAACGGTGACCAGTCAAAATCGCGCATAACTCGGGTATTATCGAGTACCGAATGATCGATATCACCTACCCTCTTCTCTGTATAGACAACTTCTTTTAAGGGCTGTATTTCGCCAAGAACGGATATTATACGATTTACACTAGTTTGCTGGTTAACAGACAAATTATAAATGCCTGACTGATAACTATTTGCTCCCCGATAGATCGCATAAGCAACATCTTCTACGTAAATAAAATCGCGAGTCTGTTCACCGTCACCATATACAAGAAGAGGCTGTTCTGCAATCATGCGGTTCATAAAAATAGAAATTACGCCGCCTTCCCCCAAACCATCCTGGCGCGGGCCATACACATTAGAAAAACGCAAGCCAAGAGTGGAAAGACCATATAACTCTTCCCATTTACTGGAATAAAGCTCGCCACTCAGCTTACTAATGCCATAAGGCGAGATCGGTGAACAATGTGCATCCTCTGTAATCGGCAATTGTTCTTGCAAGCCATAGACAGCAGCTGATGAAGCATAAATAAATTTTTTAACATGGTGCTCTGCCGATAAATTCAGCATATTGACAAGACCAAGAACATTGGACTCCGCATCAACAGTAGGTTGGGCAACTGAGTGAGCCACACTTACCTGTGCAGCTAAATGTACGACGATATCAAACTTATTAGATCGAAATATTTCTGCACATTTAGAATCCTCGACAGATAGGATGTAACCTTTATGCTTGAAGGTGATATTTTCCTTTTTCCCAGTGCTTAAATTATCAATTATGTAAATATCATGTCCTTCTTTATGAAAACGATCTGCAACATGAGAGCCAATAAACCCATATCCACCCGTTATCAATACCTTCATCGTAACACCGCTTCCGCATCATATTCTTCGACAATAATATCCATTTTCTTTCAATTTGACTAAAGATTATTTTACCATACGGCCAAAAACAGCACTATAGTTTCAACAAAATATTTTTTAAATCGACAGCACAATACGACTAATTTCTCGCACAAAAAACTCCCATGCGATCATTCTCCTTAAGACCTTTAACATGGGAGCAATACACTTTATTCATTATTTTACAGAATAGAACTGATATATTTCTTAAATTCTCACTTTAACCTATACGAAATCATGTCGTCTTTGGATGGCAGTTTATCCGTTTTACTGTCATCCAGCAGAACACCCAGCTTAATATTTTGCCCGGGAGCTGCATTCAATTGCTTGAGGGGTATCGCTATCTCTGCAAGCTTTGAACTTGAAGCATATAAGTTAGCTTTTGTTAAATTAACTTCTTCCTTAAACGACCACTTTTCGCCATTTCCTGCATAGCTGTAATATCTGCCCGACTCTAACAAATAATCAATGCCAGCAGTCGTCCAGTTAGATGTTTTGTAGCCTGTTGATTCATCCATATCAGAATTAAAATATACTTGAAGCTTCCCTGTAAGCTTCGATCCCTCCACCAGCATATAGAGATACTCTGCATCATTGGTTATTTTTACTGACTTAACTTTGCTGCCGCCTGATGCATAAACCGGGACATTGCTCCACTCATTATCTTTGCCATCAACTACTACAAGCGACGGTGTTGGTGTCGGTGTTGGTGTCGGTGTCGGTGTTGGTGTTGGTGTTGGTTGCGTTGGCTTTGGCGTAGAACTTGGCTGACCTTCATCTGATTGAATAACTGCCATAGAATTACTTAACGGCAGCTTATCAGAAGCAGAGTCCTTCCATACATAACCAATAGAAACTTTACCCGCTGCCCCATTTAAATCTGATAAAGGTATAGCATACTCCACAACTGTCGCATTAATAGCGTACTGCTGTGTCTTTTTATATGACGCAACTTTTGACCAGTTCCAGTTTGTTCTGCCTGTGCCACTATATTTATATAATGTACCATCTTCAATCATATACTCTGATCCATTGCCCGCCCAATAAGGAGCTGCAAATACTGTTTCATCCGAACCTGTACTTATAAACAGCTGGCCTTTTTCTTGAAGAAGATTTCCGGTTATGAGTACATACAGCGTTCCCTCTATAATCGTTGCTTTCATTGATCTTACATTCGAATTGCTTGAGCTTAGCTCAGGATAAGCTTTCCAATCCTCACTCACGCCATCAATTTTGATCTCAGTCGAAGGTGTTGTCGTTGGTATAGGCGTACCTGGGTCAGAGGTAGGCGCTAGAGTTGGAGTTGAAGTCGGCTGCGGTGTAAGGCTCGGCTCTGGCGTCTGAGATGGTTCCGGCTCAGTAACGGGTTCGCTGCCAAACTCTGCTGCTCCTATATCAATAGCCTTTCCTGCTGTTCTCACCTGACTATAGTAATCCAACTTCCCTATATCGCCAAATTCACTAGTACCTGCGTCAATAGCTGGCGAAATATCTTGCAAATGAATATCTTTTTGTTCAATATTAATAAGCATCGGATCTGCATAAATTGAATTTGTATCAAAACCAGTGGCCTTTTTGAACTCCTCCCAAGATTTATATGAGATGCCATCATAACGCCAGCTGGTGGAGCTTTGTCCATCAGAACGATAATACAAATTGTAATCTATAATATTTCCGCTACCCGTTTTACCGTATTTATCAATAAATTTCTTCTTAGGAAACGTATATATAATATTATTTACAAATACATTATCTACATTATGATTCTGTAATGTGATTTCCCCGTAGCCTTGATTCAAAGTATCATTCATATAGAGCGTATTATTAGCAATTATATTTTTTGCCGCCCCGCCGTTATCTGTGCCCGATCCGCCCATTATAATTCCTGCACCATGATTATGATGCAAGTAGTTATTTCGGAGAATCACGTTACTAGTAGTTTTTCCATAAATCTCACTGGCCAGTTCTACTCCAAAATTACTATTAAACACCTCATTGTATTCCACAACAATATTTGTTCCGCCATCCACATAGATACCTCCTGCAGCGCGATGGCCTAAGCCGCCATATGCAGGATTCGTTGATGTATCTATATTATAAACAAGATTATAAGCTACAACCCCATCACGAGCTTGATCCTGACACGGACTGGAGCAAGTATTGTAATGACCGATAATATCGATTCCTATATTGTTATTATCATGAACGATATTACGATCCACGCTAAAGTTTTTAATATTGCCATCCAAAGTGAGTGATTCGCTTGAGCCAGAGATCAAATGATGAATTTCATTCCCACTAATTTTAATATTCGAAATAGGTGTAGCAGAGTCTCCATTGACAATTAAACCATGTGCATTGCCTTTAGTCGCATGATTTTCAATTCGATGAATGTTATTGTTTAAAATATGAATATTGGAACCGCCGCCCTGTACCTTTAGGCCTGAGATATAATCATTAGAGCTAGTTGTAGACAAGCCGCGGATTTCAAACCCTTGTACAACAATAAAGCTTGCCCCACGAATATTTAGCAAGGAACTGCTGCTGCCCGGCTTCAAGCTTCCCCCTTCAATAACCGGCTGTTCGCCCGGGTAAGCCTGGAAGGTTATATAACCTGCTGCCGCTGAGCCGGAACTCCTAATCGTAACGAACTCTTCGTATATTCCGCCCCTTACGAGAACCGTCTCCCCCGCTGCTAGCGTATTTGCAGCCTTTTGAATCGTACGCCAAGGCGCATCTATCGTGCCTGCATTAGAATCGTTCCCATCTGTTGCAACATAATATACTTTCCCTGGAAAGTGATTATTTGAATGTGCAGTCATAGGCAAATAGGCAAATACAATCATCAGAGTCATAAGCACGGCAAAGCCGATCTTGACTTGCTTCAAAACCCATTCATGTTTACTCATTGATCTCATTATGAAGTACAGCCCCCTCCATTCTAAATGTATGACTATCTATTGTAATTGCGAGAGAATATAAGGAGTCATGTAGATTTCTATAATCGAAGTGTAGCATATCCATTTATTCTTTCACATGGACAACCATACAACTATTCGAGAAGAACTGACCTTTAGTCTCCTGTACCAAAGTATTGCCAATATTTTCACATCTATTTTTTATCTAGACTATAACAAAAATCACCATTTTTTTCTACGAAATATTATCATATCACAAAATTAGCTGTCGATACTTATCGATTGTCATGGGATACGACTGGCTTTCTTTGCATCAATGGTTGGATAATCACTCCAGTCGGATCAATTGCTTTCCTCCGTTTGCGCAAAATGTCTCGACATGGTCTCTCGTTCCGTTATTTGTCTTAAAAGCGCCATTTTTAAAATTTCGCGGTCACACATTCCGCTATCCGCCTCTAAAATGGGCTTTTTATGCGATTTAGGGATCAATAACGGAACGTCTGTCATTTTGCTGCTTCAAAACTGCGATTTTGGGCGTAATAACGGAACGACTGACCAGCTAGAAAAATTGGCGATTCATTGTGGATAGAGCAGAAAGCAAGTCACCGTTAGTGCGGTGTAAACGAATGACGGCGGCAAATAAAAAGGCGCAGGCCCCAGGGGGATGCCCTAGAACTTGCGCCTATGTTTTCTATTTATTATTGCTGTTCAACCGTCAATCCTTGTTCCTGCAAAAGAGTAACGATGCCATGCTTGCCCACCATATGAAGCGCGCCTACAACAACAAAGTAGGTTGTCGGCTCTTTGCTGTTCAGATAGCCTTGAATCTTATCGACCATCGCTATATTGCGATCCTCGATCATCGCTTTGTAATACTCTGGAACTTGGGCGACGTCTTCAGTCATTGCTGTTAACAGCTTCTCATCGCCTGTAACCCACATTTGCGACAGCATATCAACGCCGGAAGCTTCTTCGCTTTCTTCAGAAAAGCTTTGCAGCGTTCCGACCAGCAAACTTTCCTGCAGCTCTTTGGAGAAGCCGTCAAACATTTCTAGTTGGGATTGGTATGTTTCGAGCTCCAAAATAGGTAGTCCACTTTCAAGTGCCCGCGTCATGAAATATAGATCAATTCCTAAACCGGCATCAAATTCCGCGTTGGCCATTTTCAAATAAGAGAGTGAATTGGAAACGTTCCAAACCTTCACGTGATCTAAAGCATTTGCAGGAAGTCCCATCTCAGTAAGCACTTCGCCGAGCAGCTCATAGGTTTCCTTGGAAATATGGTCCGGCAAAGTTGTGCCGTCTTGATATGTAGCGATTTTTTCAACAAATTGTTGGATCTCAGGATCTCCGCCTTTAGTGATATCCACCTCTACAGCCAAATGATCAGCTTGTGCAAAAGCATCCTCGATTTCAGCGCGAAGCGGATACATAGCCTCATTAGCAACATGGATCGAGCCAAGCAAATAAACGGTATTGCCGTTTTGCTCCACTTTCCAAAGGAATCCGCGGCTTGCCTCTTTCTCTACAATCGCTGCAAGGCGGAGCTCTTGATCCCATGACACTTCATAGCCAGCAGTCTCTGCGATAAAGCGTAGCGGAACCAATGTGTTTTTATTTACAATCTTTGGTGCAACTGTTAACGTATGCTCTTCATCATTGACTAATGCTGTCGTATTATTAATTTGCATAACGATACTCAAGCTATTTTTAGAAGCTGTAACAACCTTATGCTCATCATCCCAGCCAATCTCAAAGCCCAGCTTTTCCAAAAAAGCTCTGACAGGCACTAAGGTTGTTCCTTTTTCAATAATTGGAGCCTGATTGCCAAATGGAATCTCTTCATTGTTAAACCATACAGAAACTGGTTTGGCTTCCGCCTGAGCGCTGGTTGCAAAGGCCAGCATCATCACGATAGATAAAAGAAGTGCTGTAATTTTTTTCATCTATTAGCCTCGATTCTATTATTTTGTATGCCAGTTATACAAATATTTGGCACAACCTATAGTACGGCCAATTTTCATTTTAGTTTCATAGAATTAATATAATCTATTCTCTATCTTCCTGGCGCAACGGCTTCGCATCAAACGGCAATGCAGACTGCGGCATAGCGATAAAACTAGCCTGAAAACTGCCTTGATATTGAAACACGCAGCCTATTAACGGATTATGAACGGCTACATTAATTTTATATTGCTCCTGCTCGTCATCATACCATTCACATACACTAGCTGCGCCAGTAAATGAGCGTGGAATGCGGAACTGCAGCCACCCTTCATAAAAGCGCTGATCGCCCGAGCGGATTTGTATTCCCCCGCTTGAAGCGACGGATACGTCAAGATCAACAGCCAAATGCTGTTTGTTGCCCAGATAATCCACAATGCGATTGCGTTGTTGACTATAGATCATAGTGGCATCAAATTTACGCAGCTTATTTGGGAATTTAAACTGCCTGTTCCATGTGACCGTTTCCCGGCCAAATGAATCTCGATAGGCATAATTTTCAATTCGGAAAGGAACTCTCTTCCCTCCCTGAGGGAACATAATATGACGAAGCGTGCCTAGCTGCAGCGGCAATGCAGCCCATTTTGAAAACGATATAAAATCCATCACGCCATAACCAATAGAAGCTATGCCTGCCTCACTATTGAAGCCAAAACGCTGCCGGATTCGCGGATGAAGCTTATTAAAATCATCACCAAGCGCCTGTTCATAAATGGATGCCATCTATTTTCCCTCCCGCCCGCTTATTTCGCACAGCTCTTGATTCAGGACTTCGCAAACAATTCCCCGCTTGCGGAAGATCTCGGCTGGACAAATACGCCAAAATACAAAAACCAATCATAGAGCCGCTGAGTGTCAGCGGGTTAAAAGGTGCTTGCAGCAGCTCTGGCTGCCCTATCAATGCTGCTACTGCCAACAGCAGCAGCAGCACAATTTGACCTTTGTAAACCTGCTTCTTTTTGTGCCAAATCATCGTTATAAACCCGACACCTACTTCTGCTGCGCCCAAAAGCTGCAAAACAGGCTTTTCCCAGCCCGAAAACCAGCCCAATTGCTGCAATAATTGAAGCTCTCCGCCCAATGGATACATTAATTTCGGAACAACACCCTGATATATCCATAAAAATGCGAGTAAAAATACACTTAAGTAATGAATCGCCGCCTTCTGAATTACAGAGGCTGGCTGCATTCCTTTTTCCAGCCACAATCTGAGTAAATCAAAGCTCCAAGCGGTTGCATAGCCAAAAAAAGGCCGGAACAGCAGTCTGTCGCACCAGCGTCCCAAAAATCCAAACCGGGTCTGATAATCAAACTTCGTTTTAAATGCGATTTTATTAACAGAAGGCTCATACTTCCAAAAGCCGCTTCCTTCTCGAATTAAAGAAATTTTTTGATCTGAGCAAAAGAATAGAGAAGACGCTCTTCCTTGTTTTTCACAAGGTTTGCTGGATTTTGTCGTGCCTGTTCCTTTTATGCTTATGCCAAATCCAATGTTCGTACGGTATAAAAATCGCTGCTGTTCATCATTAGGGTTACGTGGCAAGTACTTAATTTCTGAAAAGCGCAAATCCCATTGCTCATGCAGCTCAGGCCGTTGCGTATGCTCCCACAATGCCTGCATGCTCGTATCAATATCAATTTCCACATAGATTGGCTTGCTTTTCATCACTGTAACCTCCGATCCTACTTAAAGCTTATAGCATTTTCGGGAGGTTGATCAGTACTATTTTTTGTAGGACCTGAGCAGCTGGATAGCCTGATCTCAAGAATAAATGGCTCCGCCGTCCTCTGGAACAAGGATAAACGGGCTCTGCCGTCTTTCGCTAGAACGAAGGAGGCTCATTTACCGATGAAAAAAAACTGCCCCAACCTTTAGTTAGGACAGTCATTTATCGACAAATTTTATTTCCTTGGAAATAGACAATTTATGACAAGCTGTATGATGTAAATTAGATTAGTGCTGATTCATTTTTTCTTTACTAGCTAAGCTCTTTCTGCACAATCGCTGCGATTTGATCGACATATGCATCGACCTCATCTTTGTCCGGACCTTCGGCCATGACGCGAATAAGCGATTCTGTACCGGAAGGACGAACAAGGACGCGACCGTTATCGCCAAACTTGGCTTCTACTTCTTGAACAGCCTGCTCAATGGCGGTATTTCCAGCGTATTTGCTTTTATCCGCTACCCGGACATTAACCAGCTTTTGTGGATATTTGCGCATAAGCGACTTGAGCTCGCTTAGCTTTTGACCAGTGCCTGCCACGATATCGACAAGGTGAAGTGCTGTAAGGATACCGTCGCCAGTTGTAATGTAGTCCAGCAAAATGACATGGCCTGACTGCTCTCCGCCAAGATTATAGCCGCCCCGGCGCATTTCCTCCATGACGTAACGGTCGCCTACAGCTGTTTTGGCTGTATGAATGCCTGCTTTCTCCATACCTTTGAAGAACCCGATATTGGCCATCACTGTCGTCACGATTGTATCGTGCTTAAGCGTTCCTGCAATTTTCATGGCATTGCCAATAATGCTTAAAATAAAGTCGCCGTCTACTTCTTCGCCATTGTTATCGATTGCGATTAAGCGGTCAGCATCGCCGTCAAAGGATAATCCCAGGTCAGCTTGATGCTCTAGCACCTGCGAGCTTAAATACTCCGGATGCGTGGAGCCAACGCCTGCATTAATATTAAGCCCGTCCGGTTCGGCTCCTACTGCAATAACGTCTGCGCCAAGATCGCGGAACACGTCTGGCGCAAGCTTATAGGATGCGCCGTTTGCGCAATCAAGTACGATTTTTAATCCGGTAAACTTATTTTTTATCGTCGTTTTCAAGAAGCTCAAATAACGATTGCCCGCTTCATAATCTCTTGTTACTGCACCGATATCTCCGCCGATCGGACGAGGCAATTGATCGATTTCGGCATCCATCAAGCGTTCGATTTCCAGCTCTGTCTCATCAGACAGCTTAAAGCCGTCGCCGGCAAAAAATTTTATGCCATTATCCTCTACCGGGTTATGCGATGCGGATATCATAACGCCAGCATCGGCTTTGAGCTCTCTTGTTATATAAGCAACAGCAGGAGTAGAAACAACTCCCAGACGAACAACGCTTGCTCCAATTGATAACAAACCTGCTATAAGCGCCGATTCCAGCATGGGGCCCGAAATTCGTGTATCTAAACCTATTACAACGGTGGGCTTATGCGCCTGCCCGGTAAGAACATATCCTCCACAACGGCCAATTTTGTATGCTAATTCAGGAGTCAGTTCTTTATTTGCTATACCACGCACACCATCGGTCCCAAAATATTTCCCCATTTCTCTTGCTCCTTCACCCTGATCTCTGTATATCATAAGCACTACTGCCCTATTTCGTTAACTATTTCATTACTATTTTCGCTAAGGCTCGCCTTCACCATTGCTGTCATCAGGCGGAGGGCTTTCTTCCTCCTCCGGCCTTCCAATGACCTCTTGGTCATCCGTTTCCTCTCCGCTGCCGCTGCCTGGCGTTTCCTGCGCCATGACTTCGACTACAACCGTCAGCTGCTGCTCACTGCTCGATACCGGGAAAACATGCGGCGGAAGCTCCACTTCCAAAGGAAGCGTGTGTGTCCCTGCATCCAAATCATCTATATTTGCAGTGATTTGAATATTGCTTGCTTTCAGCTCTGCAAGTGCCGATTCGGAGCCGCTTACGATTAAATCCATACGGCCTGAGGCCGGAGAAACGATTTTAACATCAGTGCCTTTGGAAGTCCCTTGCAAATGAATAGGCAGCGCCGACATCGTCTTTGTAATGGAGCTCTCTACGTTGACTTGAACTGATATTTCGGCAGGCGATACCGATTTTACCCCGTCTACAGCAGCTGCTTTCACTTTATACGTTCCCGATTGCTTGATTTTGGACAAATCTACAACGTAGCCATCAAAAATCGTAATATTATCCAGCTCTGCTTTGTCTGCATATACGGTTGTCTGATTCACCTCAGGCTTTACTGAAACGATGCTCATGCCTTCAGGCAAAGTGCCAGAATAGCGGATTTGAATAGGCACCTGTTTGTTAGGCCAAGTAACTGGAACTTCTACATGGATCGAATCTGGAACAACAACCGCGCCACTCATTTCATTGCCTTGCGTATCGTAAACGACAACCTTTGCTTTTTTGTTTACAACCGTTTTGTCTGCACCGCTAATATCGACATTAGCGACAACTGATCCTACCTGGCTCATATCATCGCTCGGCAGTGTCACCTTCACCTTGCTGCCACCCTCAGACATTACCGCAGGCGTACCTACTACCAGACCTTCAACCGGGCTTCCTTGCGTAATGACCTGCACATCATAATCTTTTGTTACAATTTCCTCTACTCGCACGGTTACTAATTGAGGCGAAAGCTCCACTTTCTGAATGCCCTTAGGAAGCTTTACCGTGAGCGGAAGCTCATGTATTCCTGGCTTTACATTTGATAAATCTACATTAACAATATACTGATCATTGGAAGCGGCAAATAAATGGGTAATACGTCCTTCAACGACGAGCCTGGCAACTGTAGGCTCCATAGCTGTCAATGTAAATCGTTCCGTATCCAAGCCCACAGGCATTATTGAAATAGCTTCTATAATTTTAGTATCCGTACTGGATGTTGCTGTCTGTGGTGACGTTTCAGGATCGATATGTACGACTGCCCATAACAATACTGCTAACAATAAAGATATTATTTTTAATGCTGTTGGATGATTCAACCATTTATCCATTGCGCTCTCCTTTCCGTTTCCAGAACGCGGAGGCTGCTGATCGTTTCTTGCCTGGAGTACTGGATTTAGGCAGTAGCTCCTCAAACAGCTTGGAAATCAAAGACTCTTCATTAATATCACGGACAATCATCCCATTCATCGTGAGCGATACTTGTCCGGTTTCTTCAGAAACGACTACAGCCAAAGCGTCGCTTACCTCGCTTACGCCGATTGCGGCGCGGTGTCTAGTTCCCAGCTCCTTGCTAATAAACGGATTTTCGGACAAGGGCAAATAACAGCCAGCTGCCATAATTTGCTTGCCTCGTACAATGACCGCACCATCGTGCAATGGAGTATTAGGTGTAAATATGTTAATCAACAGCTCGGAAGTAATCCGCGACTCCATTTGAACTCCGGACTCTATCAGCTCGCTTATACCGGTCTGCCGTTCAAAAACAATCAGCGCGCCAATCTTTCGCTTGGACATAAACTGAACGGCCTTAATTAATTCATCAACCTGTTCACTCAAATCCTGCCGATCAATATTGGAGGAGCGCGAAAATAAATTGCCCCTTCCCAACTGCTCCAATACACGTCTTAACTCAGGCTGAAAAATAATGATTACTGTTAAAATTCCTAACGTAAACATTTGATTCATTAACCATTTTAGCGTATATAAATTAAACCACGTACTGATTGCCCAAGTTGCCACAAGTACAAAAATTCCTTTAAGCAGCTGAACAGCTCGAGTACCACGCACCAGGACCATTATCTTGTAAATAATAAAAGTGACAATGCCAATATCGATAATATCCTTGATTCCATCCTGCCACGTTAAGTCAGAAAAATAACTCATAAGCCAACCCCCAGCAGCTTACCACATTTGTCTCTTTATCTTTTTATTCATTCTTTTGTGAGCAATAAGTAATTTCTATATTTTACAACGAAACTCCTCTTTTTCATACCAATGTCTTCTTAGATGAGAAACATTTCAGATGCCATTAATAAATACTGCTATCCGTTACTCTAATTGTAACTTATATTACCCTATAATATCAAAAAAAACAGGGCTGTCTAGGAAGTCGCAGATTAACCCTATCGTCAGGGCCGTTTTTGGTGTTTGAGGAAGCGTTTTCGGCCGAATGAAGCTCATCAGTTATTTAACAAAACTTTCGATATTAATCAGAATTCCAAAATATGTTTCAATTTACACTTCAATTTACGAAACGAAAAACCGTTATATAGTAGAAGACTTTTTTTATTTTAATGCAGGAAGGGCAGGATGAAGTGAGCAGAAAACATAGCAGATTTATGATCCAACTAAACCCGAAGATGTGGCTGGCAAGCCTATTAGCCGTTTTGCTGATGACTGTTACAATTGCGGATTTAGCAGCAGCTGCAGAAGAACAGGTGACAGGTATTGAATTTCAATATGATGATGCCAATTATAATAACAGTACCTCGTCGCTTGAAATGTTTGTCGAAGACAATAAGGTGCATGTATCCGTCCTCGCTTCCATTGCAGGCTCTACTTCCAAAAAGGATGTAACAGCCGATGCTGTATGGAAATCTACCAACACCTCTTACGTTAAAGTAGACAAAGGAATTTTAACTGGTGTTGGCAAGGGAACAGCAACGATCAGCGCGGTATACAAAGGCTATACGATTTCTATAAAAGCTAGCTCAGACTATATGTACGATAGTGTAAAGCTGATGGATAAAGATGAAGCTGCGCCTGCAAAAATACAGGTGGAGCTGGGACAATCATTGCGTTATACATTAAACGGCACGAAAAATAGTGTAACAGAGGATGTTACTTCCGAAGCCATTTGGACAACCTCCAATAGCAGCGTAGCTACTGTTGATGAAGGTGAAATTAAACTAACAGGCACTGGAACAGCTACCATAACAGCCAAGCTTAAGGGCAAATCTGCCAGTATTGCTTTAACTGTAAGCTCTCCTTACAAATCGATTGTAATTGCACCGAATCAACTGCTGGAGCTTGAGGTTGGCGCCGATGATACGGCGCTTGCAGCAACTGCTTACCCTAAAACGGGCGGGTCCTTGAATGCTACAGATAAAGCTGTCTGGACAACAGGCAATGCTAAAGTTGTAAAGGTTGAAAAAGGACTAGTAACGCCTGTAGGTGCAGGAAAAACGACAATTACCGTTTCACACATGGGTGTGTCTGCTTCGATTGATGTTGTTGTAAGAACACCATATCAGTCGATTCGTCTAACGCCGGAAAAAGAATTTCATATGCTGCTGCAGGATAGCCCGCTAAACATTCGTGCAGAAGTGCTTAGCAATTCTAATGTGTCCTATGATGCAACCTTACTTGCAGATTGGACTTCCTCTAATGTAGTTGTGGCTACTGTATCCAATGGAGTTGTTGTTCCCAAAGAAATCGGAACGACTAAAATTACGGCTTCCTACAAGGGAGTAAGCCGCAGCATTGATGTTCAAGTATATCCAAGCATCAATAAGCTGACGATTGAAAATAAAACAATCGACGGCTTTGGCGGGACTTCCGGAGAGCTCCCTACAGTGATGGGCACTACTTTCGATGGTACAAAGGTTGATGTATCCAAGCTTGTAAAATGGCATTCCTCTAATAACACTGTTGCAGAAATAAAGGATGGCAAGTGGAAAGCCAATGAAATTGGCGAAACGGCTCTAATTGCAACTCTTGGCCATATGTCTGCAGAAACGAAGCTAATCGTTCATGTAAAGCCGCTTAAGCTCATCCCTGAATCGAAGGAACTAAGCATCATTATCGGTAAAGAAATTTCTTATCCAGCCGTAACGGTTATTAATGTGGATGGAGAAGAGGAAGATGTAAGCAAATCGATCAAATGGGAATCGAATAGTGATAATATTGTTTTAAAAGAAAAAACGATTAAAGGTCTTGATCAATCAACCGTTACTTTAACAGGCACATATTTGAATAAGTCCGTTTCAGTGAAGGTGAAAATTGAAGAAGAGATAGTGAAGATTGTTGCAGAGCCGACAGAATTGCTGCTCAATCCAAACAAATCAAAGTCTATAAAAGTAACAGGATACTATAAATCGGGCAAATCAGTTGTTCTGAGCTCAAAAATAGATTGGACCGTTGCGAATCCTGCGTTGGCGGCAGTAAACGGACGTACGGTTAAAGCTTTGAATCCAGGAACCACTGTCGTAACAGGCAGCTACCAAGGCGTTAAAATATCTATTCCAGTAAAAATAACACCAAAAATCAAGTCGCTCACAGCTTCCGACAAATCGTTGAAGCTGACGAAAGGGGCTTCTGGATCTGTTGAAATTACAGCAAACTATACAACTGGCGAACCAGTTATTGTGACAGATGCAGCTGTTTGGACAACCACCAAGGCAAGCGTTGCTACTGTTAAAAATGGTAAAATTCAAGCGGTAGCAAAAGGAACAGCAACAATTAGAGCAAGCTTCGAGGGCAAGACCGTGACAATACGAGTAACCGTTAAATAATAAAATAAAACTTCAAAAAACAGACAAAAGGCGGCGCAAGGAAAATTTCCTTGCGCCGCCTTTTCATATATCCGACCATTTCACTATTATGGCGTAATTCCGCTTAAAGTAGAGGTGATTTTGTACCAAAACCAATCAAGCGCTTGGTCAATTTGTCTAATATTACCGGCTATCTTGCCTGTAGATGCAAGCATCATGCTTCCGTCAATAACTGTAATATTGCCGTCTACCTCGCCTCTGACTTCAATTATGCCATTCTCTACCGTTAAATTGCCGCCAATATGCGCACCTTCAGGTACGATTACCTTATTTCCTTCAAAAACGAGCTGCTGTGAGTCTAGTCCAGAAACAGCTACAATAAGCTCAGAGTTCTCACTCCATGAGGCAAATAATCCACTAATCATTACTAATATAAATACAACTGCGGCCGAAAGAAATGGATGACGGTATATATAACGTACTATACCGTTACGCTTCTTCTTCTGCTTCGGGAGTTGTCCTAGTATACGCTCCTGTAGGTTTTGAGCTGCAGCTGCATCATATCCCGATTCAGATCTCATAGCCTCAAATGAAAAATATGCTGCCGCATCAGTCTTTTCAAGCTGTTCTAATTGTTTGCTGCATGAAGGACAAGAGTTAACATGCGCTCGAAGTGTCAGGATTTCTTCTCGTGGCAATTCGCCGTCTAAATAATCATGCATCTTGCTTATGGCGATTTTGCATTCCATAGCAGCCAGTCCCTTCTTTCCCTTTACTCCATAATACAATCTCAATATAGGATACGTTGCTTTTCCAATAACGTTTCACTTTTATTTAGAAAACCCTTTTATAGACGATGCTCTAGTTTTTTACGAAGTAAATCCCGCCCGCGGTGCACCCTCGTTTTAATCGTCGTAACAGGCATCTCTACAATATCACTAATTTCTTGCAAGGATAAATCTCTTATGTAACGCAAAATCATAATGCCTTTATACTTCGGAGGCAAGCCATCCATCGCTTCCCGGATAATACGCTGTGTGTCCGTTATAATCATCTCTGATTCCGGCGTAATCTCATCGCTTGGCAGCATCGAGTAGCCGTCAAGCCCTTCATGCTCGCTCGACTCCGCATCCAGGGAATACGTCGGCCTTCGGCGGCGCAATCGATCGATACATAAATTCGTAGCAATGCGATAAATCCACGTAGAAAACTTTAAGGATGAGTCATAACGGTCCAGATTTTTATAAACGCGAAGAAAGGTGTCCTGAACGACATCCTCCGCCTCCTGCTTGCTATTCAACATTCGATATGACATATGAAAGAGCTTGTCCTGGTACAAGCTAACAAGCTCTGCAAATGCTCGCTGGTCTCCCTTCAGGGAAAGCCTGACAAGCTGATTCTCTATCTCGTTCACGTTGCGTCTTCCTCCAAACGTCTCTCACGTCGTACTGCCAGCAACAAATGCGTGATATCAAGGATAAACGGCTCCGCCGTCCTTTGGACTGGCGCGTTTACCGATGAATTATAAGAACAGATATAAAGTGCAAAAACTTATACTTTCTTATATTTCAAAGGTAACCGGCTTCACCATCCATCCTTGAGACAGCGGCGTTTACCGATGAATTATAAGCATGAACTTATATTCAACTTACGCCTTTATCGGCTATCATTTGCAATCATTGTTAAAAATCGTAAAATCAACAATACAGTGACTTACTTTCATTGCTGCTTCAAGACCTAATTATTATTACTATATTCATTCTAGCAAATATACTCAGGAACATGAAGCGCTAATACTCTTTTTCTGAAAGAAAAACATAAACTAATCATATTATGTCCAAATGTGACACGTTTCATGAAGATTTATGTTATTGGCAAGGCATCAAAGTAACTATAAGGAAATAGCACTGCGATCATGTTCGGGCTTCCGACCGCTGCTGTACGCTACCGCTTCTCCGGTCCCAATCTTGCTCTCCATTTCCTAATTGCTCCTCACTCCTCGATATAAATTGTTGGGATGCAGGATC
>NZ_JAZHCT010000090.1:0-711 GCF_036541265.1 Paenibacillus sp. IITD108
CGTAAATCGCCTGCACACCCCAGCAGACAAGCTAGCGTAATCGTGCCTAGGCCGTGCACACTGCGGAGTTGTTCAATGAAAGGGACTTGCTCCAAGAGGGCTTCAACCTCTAGTTGCATCTCGCTCAGTACGCGTTGCGTCTCTTCGTAAAATTGTAGCAGTCGCAGGATGTCTTGACGCGCGGCATCATTGGTGCCCGACTTCCCGATACTACGTGCCGCAGCAGCTAGAAGCTGAGCCGCTTTTGCTCTACCACTAGCACCAGCTACACGCCGCATCCCTTGTTCACGCCAACCTTCTAATACGCTGTCCACATCCAGTTGCTGCAAATCGTCAGGCAACGCAAAGGCCTTTAGCGTGGCGAGAGAACGAACACCATTCCATTCAGAAAAGACGCTTCGAAACTCTGGGAAGTACAGATCAATCCAACGCACAATGCGGTTGCCTAGACTGATGGACTGCCCAGACCAATATTCGCGCGAGCTCATGACAGCTTTAATTCGCTCAAATACAGGCGCTTGCGGCGCATAATCGGTGTAGTAGCCGCGACTGACCACATCGGCGATCACAAGTGCATCTTTTGGATCGTTCTTTGATGGGCTATTATCGCGGTTTTCCTTGTTGCGATGTGTGGTCACCGGGTTCACTAACACCACTTCGAGATCCTGCTCCAGCAGCCAGTCTGCAAGGTTGTGCCAGTAATGGCCCGTA
>NZ_JAZHCT010000091.1:0-710 GCF_036541265.1 Paenibacillus sp. IITD108
ATGGTGTTCCAAAACTATGCGATTTATCCCACCATGTCCGTGCGCGACAACATTGAGTTTGGCCTTCGCAACAATGGCGTGCCGAAAGCGCAAAGGACAGAATTGGTGGAATCCATCAGTGAAACCGTAGGTCTCAAGGATTATTTGGACCGCAAGCCGTCGACGCTTTCCGGCGGACAGAGACAGCGCGTTGCGCTGGCTCGTGCCATGGTGAAAAAGCCGGGCGTGTTTCTGATGGATGAGCCGCTTTCCAATCTGGATGCGAAGCTGCGCGTACAAATGCGCATCGAGCTGATCGAGCTTCATAAGAAGCTGGGTTCCACCTTCGTTTATGTTACGCATGACCAGGTGGAAGCGATGTCCATGGCGGATAAAATCGTGCTTATGAACAAAGGGGAAATTCAGCAAGAAGCGCCTCCTGCTGTGATGTACCGCAAGCCAAGCAATCAATTTACGGCACAGTTCATCGGCGTTCCTCCGATGAATATCGGCTCCATGGCCAATGCCAATGCACAGTTCGGCTTCAGGCCTGAAAGTGCCGTTCTGTCTACGGCTCCTGTTGAAGAAGCCTTCAAATCGAAAGGCAGAATCATTACAAGAGAGATGCTTGGATCGGAAACGATCTATCAAATTAAAAACGATACCCACACTTTTATGATGAAGAGCACGAACGATCAATATGATGCAGGGCAGGAAGTCTATTACGGAGT
>NZ_JAZHCT010000092.1:0-573 GCF_036541265.1 Paenibacillus sp. IITD108
GCAACCGTCCCTCGTATTTAAGGGTTTTTCTCACGAATGCTCACTCATTCGCAGGATTTCAATGATGCAGAAATCGGATAGCACGATGGAACGTAAGAGCTGTGGATGATCGATAACAGATTTGGGCATGCGGGAACAGAAATCGCACGTTTGTGCATTTCTAGAGGCATACTTTACTGCACTTCTCCACCTGTGTCCCTTGGAGGTTCACCCTCCCATGTCTCAACGGGTCAATGCCCTTACATTCCTTCGTTATACCTGACCAAGGCGTGGAGACCGATTGCGTTTAGAAGACGGGTCAAAGCCCTTTTGGTTGCCATACTCGGTTCTCTGTGCGTTCTTTGTTAATAATCCTGCGAACGAATGAACATTCGTGAGAGTCGATTTTACTTGTTACGTACAATGCTTTTTTGGCAATTATGCAGCCTTCGTTGTCTCTTGCGGACTTTGGTAATGCTCTCCACGTTGAACCATCCCTACGAGGATCCGAGACAGCTTGCCAATGAGCTTAAAGATAGAGCCCATCTTCGTCATTCCTTTTAGTTGGTTTCGCATATGCCAGTACTTGAAGTC
>NZ_JAZHCT010000093.1:0-459 GCF_036541265.1 Paenibacillus sp. IITD108
CGAGGTATTTTAGCGCAATGTATATGAAATTTCATATACAATTTGCCGTTTTGAGGTGGCGCTGACGGATTGTGTATGATTTTTCATATACAATTGTAGTTTTCGAGGTATTTCAGCGTAATGTATATGAAATTTCATATACAATTTGCCGTTTTGAGGTGGCGCCGACTGGTTCTGTATGATTTTTCATATACAATCGTGGTTTTCGAGGTATTTCAGCGTAATGTGTATGCCAGAGGAAATACAGTAGCACATATAAAACCTGTAATGGTTAAAGTTGAACTACTCAGGCGTACGCTGCCGCTTCTCCAGTCCCAATCCTGCTCTCCGTTACCCATTTTCTTTGCTTACCAAATGTTACTCAGTAAATCGAATGATCACTATTCCGCTATTTGCCTCAAAACTGCTACTTTTTTATTTTCGCGGTCACTCATTCCGCTATTCGGCTCCAAATGGGGC
>NZ_JAZHCT010000094.1:0-439 GCF_036541265.1 Paenibacillus sp. IITD108
GAACAAAATCACCTATCGGTGACTTAACTTGCCATCTTCGTGTGTAAAAAAACAAGCGAAGCTTCCGATATCTATTTAGCCGCCTATCTTCTTTGTGGTGCGGTCATTAATGACCGTTAGAACCAAAAAGAAGTTTTTTTGTTGCCTATGCGGACATTTATGACCATTAGAAGAAAATTCCGTCGAATTCTCTAGTTTTTTTCTCGCTAACGGACATTTCTGTCCGCTAGAAAGGGAAGTTGGCGAAAAATGAGCGCTAACGGACACTATTGTCCGTATCATTAGGATTCACTCGAGCTCAATAGTTGCATCGTACACCAAACATACAGAACTGCCCTTCATCATTCCTGTTGCACCGCTATGTATGCTTCATGTTTCGGTATGGCGGCAGATAGCAAATCCTTCAAGAAGCGATTTGCATATCGATATACTTATCCAC
>NZ_JAZHCT010000095.1:0-434 GCF_036541265.1 Paenibacillus sp. IITD108
CGCTGAAAAGCATCTGCATTTCTTTGATCAAAATGAGAAACGCTATGATGATACAGGGAGCGAGCATCAGCAATTAGTAGAGAAGTTGAGAGGGCTCAGCCGTGCATAAGGTCAAACTAGGAGAACGGCTGCGTCCCTATATTATGATCGCTCCCGCGATGATTGGTATTTTTGTATTCGTTGTGTATCCGATTTTATATTTGATCTATCTAAGCCTGTATGATTACAACCTGATGAACAAGGCAAAGAGCAAGTTTATCGGCTTGGATAACTTTAAAGAAATTTTAGGCCGTGAGGATTTCTACAAGTCTCTATACAATACGGTCATCTATACCGGCGGAGTCGTTATCGCGACACTCGTCATTTCAGTTGCGCTAGCGGTTTGGCTTAAAAAGAATACGAAGTTCAACCAATTTGTGCAAGCGGGTATTTTC
>NZ_JAZHCT010000096.1:0-434 GCF_036541265.1 Paenibacillus sp. IITD108
AGCCGAAAAGCATCTGCATTTCTTTGACCAAAACGAGAAACGCTATGATGATACAGGGAGCGAGCATCAACAATTATTAGAGAAGTTGAGAGGGCTCAGCCGTGCATAAGGTCAAACTAGGAGAACGGCTGCGTCCCTACATTATGATCGCTCCCGCGATGATCGGTATTTTTGTATTCGTTGTGTATCCGATTTTATATTTGATCTATCTAAGCCTGTATGATTACAACCTGATGAACAAAGCAAAGAGCAAGTTTATCGGCTTGGATAACTTTAAAGAAATTTTAGGCCGTGAGGATTTCTACAAGTCTCTGTACAATACGGTCATTTATACCGGCGGAGTCGTTATCGCGACACTGGTCATTTCGGTTGCGCTAGCGGTTTGGCTTAAGAAAAATACGAAGTTCAACCAATTTGTACAAGCGGGTATTTTT
>NZ_JAZHCT010000097.1:0-389 GCF_036541265.1 Paenibacillus sp. IITD108
GATTCGCCTACAATAGTAACAACAGTTGCATGATGTAAAATGCGATCTAATATCGCATTGGCAAGCTTCGGTTCACGGAACACTTCATCCCATGATCTGAAGTTAACATTAGTTGTAAAGATGGTGCTTCGCTTCTCATAACGCATATCAATAAGCTGGAAGAACAACTTTGCATCTTCAGGTTCAATCGGAAGATAACCAATTTCATCAATAATGAGTAATTTGTACTTCGTGTAGTGCTTCAATCTTGTTTCTAGGCGGTTTTCTAGCATGGCACGTTTCAAGTTTTGAATCAGATCATGACACTTAATGAAGTAGGTGCTCGTTCGTTTCTTCGCAGCAGCAATGCCGATCGACGTAGCCAAGTGAGTTTTCCCAACCCCACTAGG
>NZ_JAZHCT010000098.1:0-365 GCF_036541265.1 Paenibacillus sp. IITD108
GATCCGACGCCCGGTAAAACTGTACCGCCTTTCCCCGGCGACAAGCTTCCACGCCCAAAGCCGTTGCCAAATGCGTCTTGCCTGTGCCTACCGCGCCCATGAGCAGCAGGTTTTCTTTGCGTTCCAGCCACTCTAGCTCCCGGATTATCTCGTGGCTGCTTCTGCCAGGAAACGAAATGTGGTCGAACACATAGCCTTCGAAAGTCTTAATGTGCGGAAATCCTGCTTGTTGCACCAGCTTTCCTAGCTTGGCACGGCGTCGTCCGTCGAGTTCCACTGTAAGCAATTGCTCCACGATGCTCTTCACTTGCTCGTCCTGTTGAAGCGCTACATGATCTACCACATGAGCCAACCGAAGCTGTCGT
>NZ_JAZHCT010000099.1:0-365 GCF_036541265.1 Paenibacillus sp. IITD108
AATCCGACGCCCGGTAAAACTGTACTGCTTTTCCCCGGCGACAAGCTTCCACGCCCAAAGCCGTTGCCATATGCGTCTTGCCTGTGCCTACCGCGCCCATGAGCAGCAGGTTTTCTTTGCGTTCCAGCCACTCTAGCTCCCGGATTATCTCGTGGCTGCTTCCGCCAGGAAACGAAATGTGGTCGAACACATAGCCTTCGAAAGTCTTAATGTGCGGAAATCCTGCTTGTTGCACCAGCTTTCCTAGCTTGGCACGGCGTCGTCCGTCGAGTTCCGCTGTAAGCAATTGCTCCACCATGCTCTTCACTTGCTCGTCCTGTTGAAGCGCTACATGATCTACCACATGAGCCAACCGAAGCTGTCGG